>JAKBCB010000091.1 GCA_021808185.1 Pseudomonadota bacterium | reverse complement strand
GTGATGTCGTGCACGCACAGCACCGGTGGGGCGGCCGGATTGCCGGTCTCGACATAGGCCAGCCGATGGAACGCGCCGTGCAGCAGGTAACGCACCTCGCCCCGGCGCGGCCACATCAGACGATGCCCTGCTCCCGCAGCGCCGCCAATTCCGCGGCCCCCAGCCCGAGCAGCCGGCCGAGCACGGCCTCGGTGTGCTCGCCCAGCGTTGGCGGCGAGATGCGGTAATCCACCGGCGTTTCGGACAGCCGCACCGGGTTGGCGATCACTTTCACCCGCCCGCCTTCGGCGGCGTCGTGCGGCAGGTCCACCACCATCTCGCGGAAGCGCACCTGCGGGTCGTCGAACACCTCGGAGAGCTTGTTGATCGGCCCGCAGCCGATCTTTTCCGCCTCCAGCCGCTCGACCCACCACGTCGTCTTGTGTTGCCGCAGCACCGGCGCCAGCGTGTCGGTCACCAGTTGCCGGTTGCGCACGCGCGCCGCGTTGGTGGCGAAATTCTCGTCGTCCGGCAGGTGCTCCAGGCCAAACGCCGCGCAAAACCGCCGGAATGTCGGGTCGTTGCCGATGGACAGCACCACATGCCCGTCCGCCGTCGCGAACACCTGATACGGCACGATATTCGGATGCTGGTTGCCCAGGCGCGCTGGGTTCTCGCCGGTGGCCAGGAAGTTCATGCCCTGGTTGGCCAGCCACGCCACATGCGTATCGAGCATGCCGATGTCGATCTGCTGCCCCTGTCCGGTCCGCTCCTTGTGGCGCAGTGCCGCGAGGATGCCGATGCAGCCGTACAGCCCGGCGAACAGGTCGGCCACCGGCACGCCCACCTTCTGCGGCAGCCCGTCCGGCTCGCCGGTCAGGCTCATCACCCCGCCCATCGCCTGGATCAGGCTGTCATAGCCCGGGCGCGGCGCGTACGGGCCGGTCTGGCCGAAGCCGGTGATCGAGCAATAGATCAGCCCCGGAAACTCCTCGTGCAACTGCTCGTAGCCGAGGCCGTATTTCGCCAACGCGCCGACCTTGAAATTCTCCACCAGGATGTCGCACCCGGCCAGCAGCCGCCGTGCCAGCGCCTGCCCCTCGGGCCGCGCGATGTCCAGCGTCACCGACTGCTTGTTGCGGTTCACGCCGACGAAATAGGCGCTCTCGTGCGAGCCCGGCATGAACGGCGGCGCGAACCCGCGCGTGTCGTCGCCGCTGCCGGGCTTTTCGATCTTGATGACCTCGGCCCCGAGATCGCCCAGCATCTGCACGCAGGTCGGCCCCGCCAGCACGCGCGTCAGATCGAGCACGCGCAGGCCGCGCAGCGGGCCGGAGGGAGGGGCGGACGGGTCGGACATGCGGGATCTCGCTGGAACATGAGGCCGTTGACCCGGCGGTTATAGGCGGGCGGCCCGCGCGGGGGAACCGGCCGGCCGGCTTACCCGGTCAGAGTGCCACCGCCGCCAGCACCGGCCCCGCGTCCCGCGCCGCCCCGGCGTCGCTCTCGACCGCGCGCGGCAGGAAGATGTCCACCGTGGTGCCTTGCCCGACCGCGCTACGCACCCGCATGGTGCCGCCGAACTGGCGTGCCACGCCGTCCACCTGCGCCAGCCCCAGCCCGTGGCCCTGGCCCACGATCTTGGTGGTGAAGAACGGCTCGGCGGCCCTGGCCAGCACGTCGGGCGGCATGCCCACGCCCTCGTCCGCCACCGACAGCAGGATGTAGTCCCCAGCCGGCAGGTCCGCGGGCAGCGCCGCATCGCCCGCGCCGACATTGCGCGTGGCGATGCGCACCCGCTCGCCGCAGGTCCGCGCGAGCACCTCGCTGAGGCCGGACAGCACGGAGTTGGCGTCCAGCTTTCCGCGCCCCGCCAGCTCCAGATTTGAGATGGTCGCGGTGAGCAGATTGGTGAAGGCGTGCGCGACGCCGCCGACCAGTTGCCCGATGGCCTCCAGCCGCTGCGCCTGCAACAGCGCGCTTTCCGCCCGCTCGCGCTCGGCGATCTCGCGTGTCAGTCGGGCATTGGCCTCGGCCAGTTCGCGGGTGCGCTCGGCCACCCGACGCTCCAGCGTCTCGGCCTGGCGCTGGTGCGAGGACTCCGCCTCCATGCGCTCGGTGATGTCGCTGATGATGCCGACATAGCGCAGCAGTTCGCCGGAGGGTTCCGGCATCGGCGCGCCGCGCGCCTCGATCCAGCGCACCGCCCCGTCGTTGGCGCGGCGGATGCGGCAGATGATGCGCCAGTCCGTCCCGCCCGCCAGCGCCTTGCGTCGCTGCGCGTCCGCCCGCGCCCGGTCCTCCCGCAGCACGTGGCGCAGGAACGTCGCGTGGCTCCATGGCACCGAGGGATCGACGCCGAAGATCGCCGCGTGCCCGGGCGAGCGCGTGACCCGGCCGGTGGCGATGTCCTGTTCCCAGGTGCCGATGCCGGCGCTTTCCACGGCGAAGCGCAGCCGCACCTCGCTCTCGCGCAAGGCCGCGTCCGCGTGTTTGCGCTCGTCGATGTCGCGGAAATACACCGCGAGCCCGTCCTCGCTCGGGTAGATGCTGATCTCCACCCAGCGGCGGCGCACCACGCCGATGGTCTCCAGGTGCACCACCCGGCGTTCGCGTGCGGCGCGGTGACAGGCGGCCTGCATCTCGGTGCCGACCATCCGCGGGAACGCGTCCCAGATCACCTGCCCGAGCAGATCCTCGCGCGCACGCCCGCTCCATTCCACCGCCTTGCCGTTGAGGTGGGTGAAGCGGAACGCGTGATCGAGCGTGAAGGTGATGTCGCTGATGCTCTCCAGGATCTCCTGCGTGCGGGTCCAGGAGGCGACCAGCGCCGCCTCGGCGCGCGCGCGGTCCAGCGCCATGCCGATCAGGTTGGCCGCCGCCTGGATGAAGCCGACATCCATCGCCCCGAACTCGCCCGGCGTGTCGCTGCCGGCCGCGAGCACGCCGAACACGCTGTCGCTGCGGGAGATTGCGACATCCAGCGCGCGCACGATGCCGTGCAGGCGCGGCAGCCGCGACAGCGGCTCCCGCCCGTTGCCGGCGAAGCTGTTCGAGGCGACCGGGCCTGCCTCGCGCATCGCCTTGTCGGCGCTGGCCACCGCGGCGGCGGCGAGGCTGCCGGGGCGCGCCGCGCCGTCCGGCCAGCCGACCCAGGCGCGGGGCAGGAAACGGTGCTCCGCCGGCAGGTATTCCAGGATGCCGCAATACCCCGTGCGCAGCCCGAGGGCGACGAGCCGCGCGGCCTCGCGCAGCAGCGTATCGGGGTCGGTGCGGCGCAGCGCCCACGACCCGAGCTGGGCCAGGACCTCCTGTTGCCGCATGCGAGGGTCCAGCGGACCATCGATCCGCATCGACGCCATGGCCCTCCCCGTTCCGGCACCTTGCCGTTCGTTGGTTCCATCCGGGATGAGCTCGCCGGTGGCCAGCGCGACCTCCGTCCAGTCCCGGCGCTTGCCGCTGTCGTTCATCCGCCCCCGCGATCCGCCACCGTCGTCCAGCCCGCGCCGGAGGCCGGCTCCCGAAACTCGCACCGCAGGTATTACCAAAGCACCACCAGCCGCCCCACTTCCTCACCCCGGCGACGGCGGCTAGGGTGCCGGCCCATGACCGGCCCCTCCCCCGTGCCCCCGCATCCCGGAGTCACCATCGAGTCCGACGAGACCGTCTGGAACGGTCGCTTCGCGCTGCAACGCATCAAATTCCGCCAGCGCCGCTTCGACGGCGACATCTCCGGCCTGCGCACCTGGGAACTCTGGCGCCGGGGGCGCGCGGCCGCGCTGCTGCCGTACGATCCCGTGACCGACACCGTCGTGCTGATCGAGCAATTCCGCCTGCCGGCGCTGGCCGCCGGCGTCGATCCGGTGATGGTGGAGGTGCCGGCCGGCCTGTGCGACGCGGACGAAGACCCGGCCACCACGCTGCTGCGCGAGGCCGAGGAGGAAGTCGGCCTGCTGCCGCGCCGGCTGCTGCCTATCGGCGACTATCTGCTCTCCCCCGGCGGCTGCGACGAACGGGTGGCGCTCTATGTCGGCGAGGTCACGGCCCCGCCGGCCGACGCGGCGGGCATCGTCGGCACCGCCGGCCTCGCCGCCGAGCACGAGGACATCCGCATCCGCCTGTGGCCGGCCGAGCGCGCCATCGAGGACGCGCTGACCGGCGCGTTCGGCAACGTGGTGACCACGGTGGCCCTGCTCTGGCTCGCCGCCCGCCGGGACTGGCTGCGCCGCGAATGGGGGGCCGCATGACCGAGTTGCTGTTCCGCGCCGACGCGACCCTGCGCGCGGCAAGCGCGACGGTGCGCGCGAGCGCACCGGAGGGCGTGGTGCTCGACCGCACCGTGTTCTACCCCCGCGCCGGCGGCCAGCCCGGCGATACCGGCGTGCTGCGCTGGGACGGCGGCGAGATGGCGGTGGCGGACACCATCAAGGGCGAGGGCGAGGCGGTGCTGCACGTTCCCGCCCCCGGCGCGCCCCTGCCGCCGGTGGGCGCGACCGTCGAAGCCGTGCTGGACTGGGATCGCCGCTTTGCGCTGATGCGGATGCACACGGCGCTGCACCTGCTCTGCGCCGTGCTGCCGGGTGCCGCTGTCACGGGCGGGCAGATCGGCGCGGACAAATCCCGCCTGGATTTCGACCTTTCCGACCCGCCGGCGAAGGAGGCCCTCGAAGCCGGCCTGAACGCGCTGGCGTCGCGGGATCATCCGGTGACCACCGAATGGGTGGACGAGAGCGTGCTGGACACCAACCCGGCCCTGGTCCGCACCCTGTCGGTCAAGCCGCCGCGCGGCACCGGGCGGCTGCGCCTCGTGCGCATCGGCGCGGGCGAGACGCCCATCGACCTGCAACCCTGCGGCGGCACGCATGTCGCGCGCACCGGCGAGATCGGGGCGCTGCGGGTGCTGAAGATCGAGAACAAGGGCCGGCAGAACCGGCGCGTCGTCGTCGCCCTGGCAGAATAGGAATATTATATGACAATGATGCCGGATAGCGCGCCGCTGGCCAGCGCCGATTGGCTGGCGGCGCATCTGGGGGCCGCCGACATCGTCGTGCTGGACGCCACGCTGTATTTGCCGAACGAGAACAAGAACGCCCGGCAAGGATATGAATCCGCTCATATTCCTGGGGCGCGCTTCTTCGACATCGACGCGGCCTCCGACCCGGACACCGACCTGCCGCACATGGTCCCCACCGCCGGGCGGTTCGCACGGCTCGTCGGCGCGCTCGGCATCTCCAACGAGACGCTCTGCGTGTTCTACGACCAGCGCGGCATTTTCTCGGCCGGGCGCGGCTGGTGGTTGATGGGGCTGTTCGGCCACGACCGCGCCGTTGTGCTCGATGGTGGTCTGCCCGCCTGGCAGCGCGCCGGCCATGCGACCGAAAGCGGCACGCCAGCCGCGCCAGCGCCGGCCAGCTTCCGCCCCGATTTCCGCGCCACCCGGCTGCGCGGCATCGGCGACATGATGGCTAACGTCGTTAGCCTTCAGGAACTGGTGCTCGACGCCCGCGCCGCCGGCCGCTTCGATGCGACCGTGCCGGAGCCGCGTGCCGGGCTGCGCGGCGGCCATATTCCGGGTGCCAAAAGCCTGCCCATCACCTCGCTGCTGGCACCCGACCTGACCCTGCTGCCGCCCGAGCAACTGCGCGCCCGCCTCGCCGCCGTCGGCGCGGATGGCAGCCGGCCGGTGGTGACAAGCTGCGGCTCCGGCGTGACCGCGACCGTCATCACGCTCGCCATGGCCCGCGCGGGCCTGCCGCCCGGCGCGGTGTACGATGGTTCATGGACCGAATGGGGCGGCCGCCCCGATACCCCGGTGGAGACCTGATCGCATGACCGACGACGCCTCTCACGATTGGCACACCCGCCTCTCCCACGCCGGCCGCGCCGGCAAGCGGGCCGGCGGGTTCGTCAACCCGGCGCTGCATCGCGGCTCCACGGTGCTGTATCCGACCATGGACGACCGCCGTTTCGGCATGACCAAGCGGCTGGAGCAGACCTTGCTGTACGGCGTGATGGGCACGCCGACGCATTGGCCGCTGGAAGACGTGATCGCCGAGATCGAGGGCGGCACGCGCTGCCAGATCGTCTGTTCCGGCCTGGCCGCCGTCACCACGCCGCTGCTGGCCTATCTGAAGGCCGGCGACCACATGCTGATGCCGGATTCGGTGTACGGCCCGGCACGCGGCTTCGCCACCGGAATGCTCAGCCAGATGGGCATAGAGACGACATTCTACGATCCGATGATCGGCGCCGAGGGCATCGCGCCGCTGTTCCGGCCCAACACCACGGTGCTGTATCTGGAAAGCCCCGGCAGCCATACGTTCGAGGTGCAGGACGTGCCCGCCCTGTCAGCAGTCGCCCATGCGCGCGGGGCGAAAGTGCTGATGGACAACACCTGGGGCATCCATTTCTTCCAGCCGTTCCGGCACGGCGTGGACGTGTCGATCCAGGCGCTGACCAAATACGTGGTCGGGCATTCGGACGTGCTGCTGGGCAGCGTGACCACCAACACGCCCGAGGATTGGGAGCGCGTGCGCACCGCCGCCCTCGCGCTCGGGCAGTATGCGAGCCCGGACGATTGCTGGCTGGCGCTGCGCGGCGTGCGCACCATGGCGGTGCGGCTGGACCGGCAGCAGCAATCCGCCCTGGTCGTGGCGCGCTGGTTCGCCGAGCAGCCGGAAGTGGCGCGCGTGCTGCACCCCGCCCTGCCCTCCTGCCCCGGCCACGAATTCTGGAAGCGCGACTTCACCGGCGCGTGCAGCCTGTTCGGCGTGGTCCTGCGGCCGGAGTTCTCGCAACAGGCGGTGCACGCGATGGCCGAGGCGCTGGAGTTGTTCGGCATCGGCGCCTCCTGGGGCGGCTACGAAAGTCTCGTGCTGCCGACAACCGGATTCGTCAACCGCACCGCCGGAACCGGCGATTTCGGCGGGCAGATGGCGCGCTTCCATGTCGGGCTGGAGGAACCGTCCGACCTGATCGCCGACATCACGCAGGCGTTCGCCGCGATGCGGGGCTTCACCGGCGTCGTGGCGCTGGACTGAGCGCCATGCGAACACGGGGGGATTGTCACATGGCGCGGGCATCGTGATGTCGTGGCTGGTCGTGGCGATCGGGAGCGCCATCGGCGGCGTCAGCCGCTACGGCGTCGGGCTGCTCGCCGCGCGCGCCTGGGGGGCGGCGTTTCCGTGGGGCACGCTGCTCATCAATATCGTCGGCAGCTTCGTCATCGCGCTGTTCGGGGCCATGACACTCGCGAACGGCCCGATGCCGATGGGCTCGAACATGCGGGCGTTCGTGATGGTCGGCTTCTGTGGCGGCTTCACGACGTTTTCCTCGTTCAGCCTGCAAACCCTGGAACTGTTGCAGGCGGGCGAAACCGTGGCGGCGGCGCTCTATATTCTGGCGTCGGTGGGGCTGTGTCTGGCCGGCGCGTTCCTCGGCTACTGGATCGCCACCCATATCGGCCTGCCGCCGCGAACGGAGCCATGAGCGATGCGCCAGATCCTCGCCGTGCTGAACCATGTGGACACCGCGCGCCCGGTGCTCGCCGCGGCGAGGCTCGTGGCACGGCGGCTACCCGCGGCGCGCATCGAGGTGCTGCATGTCCGCGCGGCCGAGGACCCGGGCTTCATGCCCTCCGAGGAGGTGATGACGCCGGATCGCAAGGCCCGTTTCGAGGCCCAGGAGGCCGCGCGCTCGGCCGCCCTGCGCGGCATCTTCGACGCCTGGCGGCGTGACGCCGGTGCCGAACCCGCCGGTGCTTGGCGGGAGGAAACCGGGGTCGAGGCCGAGATTGTCGCCCGCGAGGGAGCGCGGGCGGATCTGATCGTCATCGGCCGCGCGGCGCATCACGAACCCGGTGACGGCAAGGCCGCGATCACCGCCGCCCTGTTCGCCAGCCCGCCGCCGGTGCTGCTCGTGCCGCCGCGCGTCCCCGACACCCTCGGCGCGCACATCGCCCTCGCCTGGAGCCCGAGCGAGACGGCGGAACACGCCATCGTCGCCGCCACGCCGCTGCTGCATCGGGCGGGGCGCATCACGATCCTGGTGGGGAGCGCGGACACCGGCTCGGGCGACCTGCCCGGCGAGGCGCCGCCGGATCTCGGCGCGTTCGACCAGCCGCCCGCGATCCACCGCTTCGTGATCGGCCGCGAGGAGGTCGGGGCGAGCCTGCTCCGCGAAGCCCATGCCATCGGCGCCGATTTGCTGGTGATGGGCGCCTACGCGCATTCCCGCGCCATCGAGGCGCTGCTGGGCGGCGCCACGCGCGACGTGCTCGGCCACGCCGACATGCCGGTGTTGCTGCACCACTGACCTCGCTTGACCGGCGCTTTGCGCGCGTGATACGCCTATTCATACGATAAATGGACCGGCTGAACCGGGACCGGGAGAAAACGTCGAGAGGCTGAGCGCGGTGCGGCGCAGCAAATGCCAGTGATCCTGTCATGTGCTCGTCGGCTTCGCGGACTGATTCCCCTCGATTCATACGACCAATCCCGCCCCCGGAACCGCCCCGACGCGCCGCAATCGCCGGGCCGAACCCGGCTGGACAACAAGGGAGAACGCGAACAATGAAAACCTCGGTGATGCTTGGCGGCCTCGCCGCCGCCGTCCTGCTCGGCCTCGGGGCCACCGCCCGGGCGGATGACATCAAGCTCGGCTACATCAACAAGATGGGCGAGCACCCCTGGTTCGTCGCCGAGGTCGCCGGCGCCAAGGCGGAAGCGGCGAAGCTCGGGGCCAAGATCAGCACGCAGGACGTGCAGTTCAACGCCGACCTGACGCTGACCACCTTCGACACCATGGTTGGCGACGGCGTGAAGGGCATCGCCATCGTCGTGCCGGACCGCGCCCTCGGCCCCGTGGTGGCGGAGAAGGCGGCGAAGGCCGGCATCCGGCTGATCGCGGTGGATGACGACATCTACACGCAGGATAAGAAGCAGGTGCCGTATATCGGCATGAACGCGACCAACATCGGCAAGCAGGTCGGCGCCGAGGATGCAAAGCTGTACAAGGAACTCGGCTGGGACAAGCTGAAGGACGTGCGCTTGGGCAGCATCGAGGACCGCAAGGCCGATACCTGCATGCAGCGCAACCGCGGCGCCGAGGCGGCGCTGCTGGAGGCGCTGCCGGGCTTCGACAAGGCCAACATCGTGCGCATTCCCTACGACAACACGATGAACAGCGCGATCGACGCGGTGACGACGACCATGACCGCGCATCCCGAAGCGCAGCACTGGATTTTCTACTCTTGCAACGACGACGGCGTGCTCGGTGCCGTGCGCGCGACCGAGAACGCCAACATGAAACCCGATCAGGTGATCGGCGTCGGCATCGACGGCAGCCGCGCCTGCGACGCCTTCGGCAGCGGCAACCCGACCGGCTTCCGCGGCACGCTGTGGATCGATTCCGGCAAGGAGGGTGCCACGGCGGTGGCGATGCTGGTGAAGTCGATCAAGGACAACGAGCCGCTGCCAATCATCACCTATGTCAGCCCGGACCTCATCACCCCGGCCAACTTCTCCGACTTCAAGGGTCGCATCTGCCACAAGAGCTAGGCTTTTCCTCGGTGCCGCGGCCCGAGCGGGGCCGCGGCACACGGAGTATTCCCGCGATGGCGTCCCCTTCCCCGCCGCTGCTGACGCTGCAAGACATCTCCAAGCGCTTCGGCGTGGTGCAGGCGCTGACCGGCGTCACCATCGCGCTGCACGCGGGCGAGGTGCTGGCGCTGGTCGGCGAGAACGGCGCCGGCAAATCCACGCTGATGCGCATCCTCGAAGGCGTGCATCCGCCCGATCACGGCGCGGTGCTGATCGACGGCCAGCCTCAGGCGTTCCAGGCCCCGGCGCAGGCGCACGCGGCCGGTGTGCGCGTGATCCATCAGGACCCCGACATCGCGCCGGATCTGTCGGTGGCGGAAAACCTGTTCATCGGCGACCTGCGCCCGCGCGGCGGCATCTTTCTCGACCGGCGCGACCTGCGCCGGCGCACCGCCGCCCTGCTCGACCGCTTCGGCCTCGCGCACGACATCTCGCCCTGGGCGCGCGCGGGCGACCTTGGCCCCGCGCATCGGCAACTTGTGGAGATCATGCGCGCGCTGCGTTCCGGCGTGCGCATTCTGGCACTCGACGAGCCGACCTCCTCGCTGACCGAGGACGAAAGCCGCCGGCTGTTCGCGGTGATCCGGCAGATGCGGGCCGATGGCGTCGGCATCATCTACATCTCGCACCGTATGCAGGAAGTGCGCGACTTGGCCGACGGAATCGCGGTGCTGCGCGATGGCGCGCTGGTGACGCAGCGGCCGGC
>JAKBCB010000090.1 GCA_021808185.1 Pseudomonadota bacterium | reverse complement strand
ATTCGCATTGCAGCGGCACCAGGACCGCGTCGGCGGCGGCGAGGCCGTTGAGCGTCAGCAGGCCGAGGCTCGGCGGGCAGTCGATCAGCGTGTAGGCAGGGCGCGTTGCCAGCGTCTCCGGGGCACAGAGCGCATCGCGCAGCCGGAACTCGCGACGCGCCTCGCCGACGAGTTCGACCTCGGCGCCGGCGAGGTCCGGGTCGGAGGGGATGATCGAGAGGTTCGGCACCAGCGTGGGTCGCTGTACGTCGGAGATGGCGAGGCCCTCGGTGAGCAGGCGGTAGGTGCCGTTCTGGCGCTCGCCGCGGCCAAGCCCAAGCCCGGTGGAGGCGTTGCCCTGCGGATCGAGGTCGATCAGCAGCACGGAGGCGCCGGTGGCGGCGAGTGCCGTCGCCAGATTGATGGCGGTCGTGGTCTTGCCCACGCCGCCTTTCTGGTTGGCGACGGCGAGGATACGGCCGCCTGACGGCGCCGTGGCGGGTGCGTTTCTATCCGGCACGGCGGATCTCGCTGATGCGGAGCAGGGTGGCGCCGGGGCTGGTCTGGCTCGGGAAGCGCTCAACGCGCATGTGCCACCCGCTGGCGGCCGCCGTCAATTCGGCATCCACGCCGCGGCCCTTCGGGAACAGGCAAACGCCATCCTGCGTGAGCAAGGGGGCCGCGAGCGGCAACAGATCCGCAATGGGCGCGAGGGCGCGGGCCGTCACGACGGGGACCGGCGGCAGGCGCAGCGTCTCGGCGCGGACGGCGTGCACGACAACGTCCGCACCGACGAGGCGCGCGGCCTCGCGCAGGAACGCGGATTTGCGCTGGTCGGACTCCACCAGATGCACGCGGCGTCCGGTCAGCACCGCCAGAACCAATCCTGGAAATCCAGCGCCCGAGCCAAGGTCGATCAGGGGGCCGGCCGCATCCGGGATCAGCGGTGCCAGTTGCGCGGAATCCAGGACATGGCGTGGCCAGATGGCAGCTTCGTCGGCGCGCGAAATCAAATTGATGCGGGCGTTCCAATGCAGCAGCAGATCGGCGAATCGCTCCAGACGTTCGCGGGCTTCGGGCGGGATCTCCACGGCGGTCATGTCCGGATGTTTCACGTGAAACGCGCCGCGTCTTGGCGGCGGCGGACATGCGCGCTGATGGCGGCGATGGCCGCCGGTGTGATCCCCTCCATCCGCACGGCGGCCCCGATGGAGACGGGTCGTGCCGTCGCGAGCCGGGTCCGGACCTCGGCGGAGAGGCCGCCAATCTCCGCGTAGTCGATCTCGCTGCCCAAGGTGATCGCTTCCTCCCGCCGAAACGCCCGGATCTCGGCATCCTGGCGCGGCAGATAGCCGGCATAGAGCGCGTCCGCGCGCAGCATCCCAAGCGTGCGCGCGCCGATGCCGCCCAGCCAGGGGAAAGCGGCGAGCAAGGTGTCGTCCGATACGCCCGCCTGCCCCATGACGTCGAACAGCGCGCGGCGCTGCCCATCGATCGATGCCGCAACCCCGATGGCGGCGAGCGTGCCGGCGGGAACGATCTCGCTACGCGCGCGCGCCCCCGCGTGCGCGACTTCATCGCAAAATGCGCGAAAAGCCTCGCTACGTGTGTCGCCAACACAGCCGACGCCGATACCGATGTCGGTCAAGCGCATATCGGCGTTGTCGGCACGCAGCGTCAGCCGATATTCGGCACGCGAGGTGAACATGCGGTACGGCTCGCTGACCCCGTGCGTGATCAAGTCGTCCACCAGCACCCCGATATACGCTTGGGCCCGGTCGAGCGTCAGCGCCGGGCGGCCACCCGCGCGGCAGGCGGCGTTGATCCCGGCAAGGACGCCCTGGGCCCCCGCCTCCTCGTAACCGGTGGTGCCGTTGATCTGCCCCGCGAGGAACAGCCGTGGCACCTGCTTCAGTTCCAGCGCGGGGGTCAGCGCGCGCGGATCGACATAGTCGTATTCCACCGCATAGCCCGGCCGCAGGATGCGCGCCCGCTCCAGCCCGGGAATGGTCGCCAGCATCGCGGCCTGCACCTCGGCCGGCAGGCTGGTCGAGATCCCGTTCGGGTAAACGGTGTCGTCATCGAGCCCCTCGGGCTCGAGAAAGATCTGATGGCGCTCCCGTGCCGCGAAGCGCACCACCTTGTCCTCGATGGACGGGCAATAGCGCGGACCGCGCCCGCCGATCTGGCCACCATAGACCGCCGAGAGGTGCAGGTTGTCCCGGATCAGCGCGTGCGTGGCCGGCGTGGTCGCGGTGATCCGGCATTCGATCTGCGGCAACTCGATCCGACGCGTCAGCGTGCTGAACGGGTCGGGCACCGTATCGCCGGGATCGGCGGCGAGTCCCTCCCAATCGATGCTCCGCCGGTCCAGGCGCGGCGGTGTCCCCGTCTTCAACCGCCCAAGCGGCAGCCCCAGCCGCAGCAGCGTCTCCGCCAGGGCCACGGACGGCGCCTCCCCGACCCGACCGGCCGGCGCGCTGTGCGGTCCCACGAAAATCATCCCGCGCAGGAATGTCCCGGTGGTCAGCACGGCGGCCCCACAGCTGATGCGCTGGCCGTCGGCACAGACCACCGCCACGAGCGATCCGTCGGGCGCGAGTTCGAGGTCGGCCGCCGTGGCCTCGCGGACGACCAGGCCGGCCTGCTCGGCCAGCAGATCCTGAATGGCACGACGGTACCGCGCCCGGTCGGTCTGCGCGCGGGGTCCGCGCACCGCTGGTCCCTTGCTGCGGTTCAGCAGCTTGAAATGGATGCCGGAGCGGTCCGCGGCCCGCCCCATCAACCCGTCGAGCGCGTCGATCTCGCGCACCAGATGGCCCTTGCCGATGCCGCCGATGGCCGGGTTGCAGGACATCTCGCCGATGGTCTGGCGCCGTTGCGTGAGCAGCACGGTGCGCGCGCCCATCCGCGCGGCGGCGGCGGCGGCCTCGCAGCCGGCATGCCCGCCGCCGACCACCACCACGTCAAAAGACTCCGTCATCGCCTTACTCCCTGGCGGGGCAACATAGCCCGGCCGGCCGCTATTTTCCGATGCAGAACTGGCTGAACACCGCGTCCAACACATCTTCGGTACCGACGCGGCCGGTGACGCGCCCGATGCCGCGCAACGCAACCCGTAGCGCCTCGCCGCGCAATTCCGGCAACCCGGCGGCCTCGGCGTGTCCGAGCCACGAGGCGGCGTCCGCCAGCCCTGCGCGATGGCGTGTGCAGGTGCCTGCCGGCGGGCCGGCGGCATCGGCCAGGCGTCGCGCCTCGCCGGCCAATCTCTCTCGCAACGCCGACATCCCGGCTCCGGTCAGCGCGCTGACGACGATCTGTGCGTCCCCTGGGTCCACCCCGAGATCGGCCTTGTTGGCCACGGTCAGCATACCCGCCCCATCCGGCCGCGCGACCTCGGCAACATCGTTGCTGTCGCGAACGACGATCAAAAAATCCGCCGCCGCCGCGCGCGCCCGCGCCCGACGCACCCCTTCCGCTTCGATGGGATCGGCCGTCTCGCGCAGCCCGGCGGTGTCCAGCAGCGTCACCGGCACGCCACCAAGCACGATCCGGGCCTCCAGCACATCCCGCGTGGTTCCCGCATGGGGCGAGACGATGGCGACCTCGCGCCCGGCCAGCGCATTGATCAGCGTGGATTTCCCCACATTGGGCGGCCCCGTCACGGCGATCACCAGCCCCTCGCGCAGGCGCTCGCCGCGGCGGCCATCATTCAGGTGCGCCGTGATCTCGCCTCGGATGGCGGCCATGTCGCGCAGCGTCGCCGCCTCGGTTTCCGGCGGCAGATCCTCGTCGGGAAAATCGATCAGCGCCTCTTGCTGCGCCACCAGACGGGTCAGCCGCTCGGTCCAGCCGCGATAGAGCGACCCCAGCGCCCCCCCGAGTTGGCGCAATGCCTGCTGGCGCTGCGCGGCGGTCTCGGCGGATACCAGATCGGCCACCGCCTCGGCTTCGAGCAGGTCCATCCGTCCATGGAGAAATGCTCGCCGCGTGAACTCTCCCGGCTCGGCGGGCCGCGCCCCGCCCTCCACCAGGGCATCGGTGACGCCGTCGAGCACGGCTCGCCCGCCATGCAAGTGCAGCTCGGCGGAGTCCTCGCCGGTGTAGCTGCCCGGCCCGGGCAGCCAGAGCACCAGCGCCCGGTCCAGCACCTCGCCATCCGCCGCGCGCAGTGTCCGCACCGTGGCGGCGCGCGGCGCGGGGCGGCGATGGCACAGCTGGTCCAACAACCCGCCGCTCGCCGGCCCGCTCAGCCGCAGCACTGTCACCGCCGCCTGCCCCGCGCCGGAGGCGACCGCGAAGATCGTATCGGTGGCGCCCTGCACGCCGTGCTACTCCTCCGGCAGCAGCAGGTCCGTGGCCCGCCCGCCCGCGATCACGTGCCGCTCCAACACCGCATCGACATCCGCCGTCGTGTCCAGCCGGTACCAGACGCCCTCCGGATAGATCACCGCGCATGGTCCCAGTTCGCAGCGATCGAGGCAGCCAGCCGAATTGACGCGCATGCGCGCAATGCCAAGCTCCTTCGCCCGCGCCTTCATATAGTCGCGCAACCGCTCGGATCCCTTGGCCGCGCAAGACCCGCGCGCATGCCCGTCCGGCCGGCGGTTGCAGCAGACGAAGACGTGCACGTCGAAGAACAGGTTGGCGTCGTCCGGCAGGCGGGGCATGGTCTTCCTCGTCACGACGCCCGATCCGGGCCAATATTGTTCGGCGTCGAAAAATCATTAAACATACATCTGGCGCCGGCCTCGCGGTCGCCCAGCCGCGTTCCTATCTCGGAAGCGCCCCTCGAATACAAGGACGCCGATGTCCAGCCCTGCCAACCTGCTGCGCCATGAGTTGTCCCCCTATCTGCTGCAACACGCCGACAACCCGGTGCATTGGCGCCCGTGGGGTGCGGCAGCCCTCGCCGAGGCAGCGGCAGCGGACCGGCCCATCCTGCTCTCGGTCGGCTACGCCGCCTGCCACTGGTGCCACGTCATGGCCCACGAGTCCTTCGAGAACGACGACACGGCGGCGCTGATGAACGCCCTCTACGTGTGCATCAAGGTCGATCGCGAGGAGCGGCCGGACATCGACCACCTCTACATGTCGGCGCTGCACGCACTCGGCGAGCAGGGCGGATGGCCGCTAACCATGTTCCTCACGCCCGCCGGCGATCCCTTCTGGGGCGGCACATATTTTCCGCCGGAGCCACGCTGGGGACGGCCCTCGTTCCGTCAGGTGTTGCAGGGCGTGGCGGATGCCTACCGTACGCAGCACGACGCGGTGCGGCAGAATGTCGCCGGCCTGCGTCAGACGCTCGCACGCATGTCCGCCCCCAGTCCGGGCGACCCGCCCGGCCCCGCGCTGCTGCGCCGCGCCGCCGCCGGCCTGTTGCGCTCCACCGATCCCGACCTCGGCGGCCTGCGCGGCGCGCCGAAATTCCCCAATCCGGCGATTTTTCGCTTTCTGTGGCAGGAGTCGATGCGCTCCGGCGCAGCGGGCGGCCGCGACGCCCTGCGGCTCCTGCTTACCCGGATGTCGCAAGGCGGCATCTACGACCAGCTCGGCGGCGGCTACGCCCGCTACGCCACCGACGCCGAATGGCTGGTGCCGCATTTCGAGAAGATGCTCTACGACAACGCCCAGCTTCTCGACCTGCTCGCCCTCGCCCATGCCGAGGCGCCCGACCCGTTGTTCGCCGAACGCGCCGCCGAGACGGTCGGCTGGCTGACCCGCGACATGACCGCCGAGCGTGTCGATGGTCACGCCGCGTTTGCCGCC
Organism: Pseudomonadota bacterium; assembly: GCA_021808185.1. Classification (GTDB taxonomy): domain Bacteria; phylum Pseudomonadota; class Alphaproteobacteria; order Acetobacterales; family Acetobacteraceae; genus CAJCJG01. The sequence continues at coordinate 4,826 of JAKBCB010000090.1, read as the reverse complement.
TCCGAGGATGCGGACAGCGAGGGGGTCGAGGGCAAGTTCTACGTCTGGGCCGAGGCCGAGATCGACACGGCACTAGGCTCCGCCGCCGCCCCCTTCAAGGCCGCCTACGACGTCACGCCGGCGGGCAACTGGGAAGGCCACACCATCCTGCGCCGCGTTACCGCGCGCGGCGACGAAGCTCATGAGGCCGCCTTGGCTGACGCGCGCGCGATCCTGTTTGCCCGACGCGCCGGCCGAATCCGCCCCGGCCGCGACGACAAGGTGCTCGCCGACTGGAACGGTCTTGCCATCGCCGCCCTTTGCCGGGCGGCCGCCGTGTTCGGGCGTTCGGATTTTCTCGCCGTCGCACAAGACGCCTTCGTCTTCGTCCAAACCGTCATGACGGCGCCGGACGGCCGGGTGCGGCATGCCTGGCGTCGTGGCCGGATCACCGCCGCCGGCCTGCTGGACGACCAGGCCAGCATGGCCCGGGCCGCCCTCGCGCTGTTCGAGGCCACCGGTCGCGCGGACTATCTGGACACCGCCATCGTCTGGGCCGACGCGGCGGAAGCGTGGTTCGCGGCACCGGATGGCGGCTACTTCACCACCGCCTCCGATGCCGACGACGTTCCGCTTGGCGCCCAGGCGCGGCCACGCACGGCCTCCGACAACGCCACCCCGGCCGGGATCGGGCTGCTGGCGGAGGCGCTGGCGCGGCTCTACCACCTGACCGGTGCCCCGGTCTGGCGTGAGCGCGCCCGCGCGGCCATCGCGGCCTTCAGCGGCCTCGGTGAGCGGCTGGCCGCGTGCCCCACCCTGCTCGCCGCTGCCGACCTGCTGGAGGACGGCGCCGTCGCCGTCATCGCCGGCGCCCCCGATCTGTCCGCCACGCAGGCCTTGCTCGCGGCGGCGCTCGCCTCCCCCGATCCTGCCGTGGTCGTGCTGCGCGCGCCCACCGCCGACGCCTTGCCCGCCGCACATCCCGCGCACGCCAAGACGGCGCCGTCCGGTCGGGCCCTGGCCTATGTCTGCCGTGGCGGCGTGTGCGGCCTGCCGGTCGAGACGCCGGCCGCGCTGGCGGCGGCGCTGCGCCGCAACCCGTCGGTCACTTGACAGCCCGGCCCGACGGGGCTGCCATTCCCCCCACGCGACCGGCCGGACGGCGGCCGGCCGCAACCGCAACCCGGACCAGCCCGCGTGCCCCAGTTGTCCTTGCATAGCCCAGTCGGCGATCTGACCGTCTCGGAGGAAGCCGGGCGGATCGTGGCCCTCGACTGGGGCTGGGGCCGTGACCAGAGCGAAACCCCGCTGCTGCTGCGCGCCCGTGCGCAGTTGCACGCCTATTTCGACGCCGAGGCGGTCAGCTTCGACCTGCCGCTCGCTCCGGCCGGCACCGCATACCGCCAGCGCGTCTGGGCGGCGCTGCGCGAGATCCCCTTCGGTGCCGTTCGCACCTACGCCGACATCGCGCGCGCGGCGGGCGGCAGCGCGCGCTCGGTCGGCGGGGCGAACGCCCATAACCCGATCCCCATCCTGATCCCCTGCCACCGCGTGGTCGCCAGTGGCAGTCTCGGCGGCTATTCGGGCGGCGACGGACTTGATACCAAGCGCGCTCTGCTCGACCTGGAAACCCGGGCGCGGGAGCGCATGTCTGGCCATGCGTCCGGCTGAGCAACGCGCCACCACAGCACAGCGGCATGCCCCGTTTGGCATGTCCTGCCCAACATGATGGAACGACCATGACGAAGGCCATCCGCATCCACGCCCATGGCGGCCCCGAAGTGCTGCACTGGGAGGACGTGCCGACGCCGGAGCCCGGCCCCGGCGAGGCGCTGGTACACCATGCCGCTGTCGGCCTGAACTACATCGACGTGTATTTCCGCACCGGCCTGTACAAAACCGCGCTGCCCGCCACGATCGGCATGGAGGCCTCCGGCACCGTCACCGCCGTCGGCGACGGCGTGACGGAGGTCGCGGTCGGCGACCGCGTGGCCTACGCCTCCGCCCCGATCGGCGCCTATGCCACTGACCGCGTGATTGCCGCCGACCGTCTGGTGCGCCTGCCCGACGGCATCGACTTCAACACCGCCGCGGCGATGATGCTGCAAGGCATGACGGCGCAATACCTTCTGCGTCGCACGTACAAGGTGCAGCCGGGCGAAACCATCCTGGTGCATGCCGCGGCCGGCGGCGTGGGATTGATCCTCTGCCAGTGGGCCAGGCATCTCGGCGCCACCGTGATCGGCGTCGTTTCCACCCCGCAGAAGGCCGAACTCGCCCGCGCCCACGGCGCCGCGCACGTCATCGTCGGCCACGCCGATCTTCCCGCCGAGGTCAAGCGGATCACGGGCGGCGCGATGGTGCCCGTGGTGTATGACAGCGTCGGCAAGGACACGTTCATGGCGAGCCTCGACTGTCTCGCCCCGCTTGGCATGATGGTCAGCTACGGCAACGCCTCGGGTCCGGTCGGGGCCGTCGATGTCGGCCTGCTCGGCGCCAAGGGAAGCCTGTTCCTCACCCGCCCGAGCCTTGCGACCTACCTCGCCAAGCATTCCGACCTGAACTGGGCGGCCACCGACTTGTTCGATGTGGTGCAGAAGGGCGTGGTGCGCATCCGCGTCAACCAGACCTTCCCGCTCAGTGCCGCGGCCGACGCGCATCGGGCGCTGGAGGCGCGGCAGACCACCGGCAGCACCGTTCTGCTGCCCTGACGCGGCCGGCGCGGCTCTGCCCTGCATCGGCCGGGCTTCAGCTTTCCGAGTACCGGCGCCGCGCGGCTATGCGGCGGCCGGTGAGCGCGCGAGACTGCCGTCGATGATCGATCGTCCGGACTCCGCCCCCGCTGCCGCCGAAGCGTCCGGTCCGCGGCGGCGGCTCGGCGCCACGCAGTTGACGGCGCTGATCGTCGCCTGCGCGCTGTTCATGCAGACGCTCGATGGCACCGTGATCGCGACGGCGCTGCCGGCGATGGCGCACGCGTTCGGTGCCGACCCGGTGCACATGAATGTGGCGCTGACCTCCTATCTGCTCAGCCTGGCCGTGTTCATCCCGGCGAGCGGCTGGATGGCCGACCGGTTCGGCGCGCGCACCGTCTTTCGCGCCGCCATCGGCATTTTTACCCTTGGCTCGCTGCTGTGCGGTATGGCGGATTCGCTGGCCTTCCTGGTCGCGGCGCGGGTGCTGCAGGGCATGGGCGGGGCGATGATGGTCCCGGTCGGCCGGCTCGTGCTGCTGCGCACAGCGGCCAAGCACGAACTGGTCGGTGCGATGGCCCTGCTCTCCACCCCCGCCCTGCTCGGGCCGGTGCTGGGGCCGCCGCTCGGCGGGTTTTTCGTCACCTACCTGTCCTGGCGCTGGATTTTCGGCATCAACCTGCCGATCGGCGTGCTCGGCGTCGTGCTGGTCACGCTGTTCGTCCCGGATGTGCGCCAGCCCGGCGCGGCACGGCTCGACGGGTTGGGCATGGCGCTGTCCGGGGTCGCGCTCGCCGGCATGATGTTCGGCTTTGAGACCACGGCGCGCGGCGTGGTGCCGGTCTGGCTCTCGCTCAGTGTGCTCGCGGCCGGGCTGCTGGCGGCGGCGCTGTATGTGCGCCATGCGCGCCACCATCCCGCGCCGCTGATCGACATGTCGCTGATGCGCATCCCGACCTTCATGGTCTCGGTGGTCGGCGGCTCGCTGTTCCGCGTCGGCATCGGCGCCGCGCCGTTCCTGCTGCCGCTGATGCTGCAACTCGGCTTCGGCGATTCGCCGCTGCGCAGCGGCTTCATCAGCATCGCCAGTTCCGCCGGCGCCATCGTCATGAAGCCCGCGACCACCTGGGCGCTGCGCTGGTTCGGCTTTCGCGACACGCTGCTGGTTAACGGCGTGCTGTCCGCGCTGACACTGATCCTGTGCGCCGCGTTCCGCCCCGCCTGGCCACTCGCCGCGATCTACGCCGTGCTGCTGATCGGCGGGTTTTTCCGCTCGCTTCAGTTCACCGCCTACAACACCATCGCCTACGCCGACATTCCGCCCGCCCGCATGAGTGCCGCGACCAGCCTGTACGCGACGCTGCAACAGGTATCGCTGACGATGGGGGTGACGGCGGGTGCCGCCTCGCTGGAAGCGACGATGGCCCTGGCCGGCCGGGGCGCGCCGATCGTGTCGGATTTCGCCACCGCGTTCACCGTCGTTGGCGTCGTGGCGCTGTTTGCCGGCCCGGTGTCATGGTTGATGCCGCGCCACGCCGGCGCGGAGCTGAGCGGGCATCGCGTGGCCGAGGCAGGCTGAGGCGTTATCGCACCGCCAGCGCCAGCCCGGTCGCCGCGCCCGCCGGCGCCGCCCGCCCTTCGAACAGCCGGATGCCGTTGGCGCGGCCCCAGGCGACGGCCTCGGCGCCGTCGGCGCCGACCAGCACCAGCCGCTCCGCCTCCTCGTCGAGCAGGTCGGTCGGCAGCGCCATCGTCTCCTCCGACCACGGCAATTCGGCCAGATCCATGCCGAGCCGCGCCGCCGGCAGCGCCGGCAGCAACGTCCCGGCGGCCGGGCGCAGCAGCAGCCGGTAGCCGCGTGCCCGCGCGAAATCCCGCGCGAACACGAACGCCGCCAGGTCGGCGAACATGTCGGCCGGCTCCAGCCCGAGCGTCACCCGCCCGCGCAGCCCATGCGGCAGGGCGGCGTCGAAGCGCAGGAACTCGGCCGAGAGGATGCTGCCGACGGCAAGCTCCAGCGCGAACGGTCCCGCCGCGCGCAACTCCCCCGGGGCGGCGAGCAGGGCCAGCAGCCGCCGGTCCAGCGTGCGCGCCAGCCGCCGGTACAGCCAAGGCTCGGCCCGTGCATCCCGCCCAGGCGCCAATTCGGCGCAG
>JAKBCB010000089.1 GCA_021808185.1 Pseudomonadota bacterium | reverse complement strand
GGACGGACTGGGCCAGCTTCGCCGGGACCGGCAACCCGTCGTCGCGCGCACTGCCCTGGCCGTCGTTCAACGGGACCAGGGTGCTGTCGCTGGTGCCGTTGCAGTCGCAGGTGACGACCGACTTCGCCGCCGCGCACCACTGCTCGTTCTGGGCCGCCGGCTGAGGCCGGCCGCACCACGGAGACAGAATGCCCCACAAAGCCCCCGAATTCCTGACCCTACGCCTGACCCCGGCCGATGCTGCCGCTGTGGCCACCATAGCTGCGGCGCTACGGCACGCCACGGGGGACGAGTTCGTCAGCAAGGCCCAAGCTGTCCGGGCCGCCCTGCAAGTGGCCACAACTGGCAAGAGCCTCGCCGAGGCGGCTGCCCGATGAGCCACGACCAGCGCATCTCGGACCGCTATCGGTCCAACTTCCTCCATGTCCGCCTGGACCCCGAGGACCTCGCCCACCTCAACACCATCGCCACGGGCTACGCCCTCAACCCCGCGTTCCCCTACTACAGGACGGCTGCTGTAAGGCTCGCTCTGCGCGTCGCCGCTGAGGCGCTGGAGGGTCTGACGCCGGATGAGCGCCGGGCGCACGCACTGGCCACCCAGGCGCGGCATTGGGGCGTCCCGGCGGAGGAGTTGGCGGCACATCTGAAGTTCTGGTCGCGGGAGGGGCACCAGTGAACATCTCGCCCGGAACGCTCCGGCTCGCTGAGCCTGCCGCCTCTACCAGCAGCCGTCTTCTGGCCGATGCGGTGATGGCGTCTCTGGCCGCGTTCTTCTCCACGCGGGACCATCGCCCGAGTGCGGAGCATTGGCACGCTCTGCGAGCCATCGCCGAGACGATGGAGGACATGGCAGACGGGGTGGCCGAGTCCAAGGTGTTCCTGTCATCGGTGGACCCAGGCGGCGGCAAGACCCAGACGGTCGCGCACTTCGCCCGCGCCTTGGTCGCCTCGGCGGCGCACCAGAACACCGGGATGGTAATCTGCGTCGGACGACTGGCCGAGGCCGAGGCGTTGGTTGCGGCGCTCGACGTTCCCCGCGACCGGCTCGCAGTGCTGACAAGTCGGGACAGCACTAATGCCCTCGGCGGCGCGCCTGTCGATGACGCGCAAGTGCTGATTACCACGCAGCAGCGGGTTGAGAAGGCAACGGCCGATGGCCGGGCGTTCAACGACACCGTTTCGTTCTTCTATCGGGGCGCCCCACGAGCCGTGCGGGTCTGGGACGAAGCGTGGCTACCGGGCCGTGCCGCGACCCTCGGGCAGGACGACTTGCTGTTCCTCGTCAAGCTCATCCGGCCGATGTCCTCGGCCTTTGCGGACCACCTGCTGTCGTTCTCAGCCAGTCTCGGCAAGCAGGCGGACGGCGCATTGGTGGACGTGCCGGACTTTGAGGGCGAGCACGGCGTGGCGCTCGAGGAAGTCCTAGCCGCCGCCATAGGCTCCGACAGCGCGCTCAGGGACGACCAACAGAACGCTGCGGTGGCCCTGAGGCTGATGTCGGGGCAGTCCGTCCGGTGCGCTCACGACGGCCCTGGCGGCTCAGCGCTGCTGACCTACACCGACCACCTGCCGGAGGACCTTCGGCCGCTGCTGGTGCTGGATGCGTCGGGCCGCGTCCGCGATACCTACCGCCAAATTGAGCAGCACCGGGGCGGGCTGGTAAGGCTGCCGGCCATCGTCAAGGACTACTCGCCACTGACCATTTACTCGTGGCGCACGGGCGGCTCGAAAACAGCGTTCGCCGCGAAGACACCGGGCGCGGCACGGCTAACCGACCACATCGCCGCGACCATCGCCAGCAAGCCCGCCGAGGACTGGCTTGTCGTGATTCACCGACGCAGTGGAAAAGTCGGCGACGTGGAGCATCAGATACGCCGGGCGCTGCCGGTGCCGGTGACGGGGCGCCTGCGGTTCCTGCCGTGGGGGCAGCACATGGCGACCAACGACTTCGCGGACGTGCCAAACGTGATCCTCGCCGGCACCTTGTTCATGGCGCCGAGCTACTACAGGGCGCTGACCCACATGGTCCAGGCGGTGCCGGTGGCCAACGGCGCTGTCAGCCACGCGGACATCATCCAGACCCAGCGGGGTGAAAACGCCAACCTCGTGTTGCAGGCCGTCTGCCGAGGGCGGGTGCGGAAGTCGGACGGCCCCCGGTGCCTTCCAATGACCGCCTACATCATCGCGGCGGCGCGGAGTGGCATCCCGAATGATCTCCCGGCCATCTTTCCCGGCGCCAAAGTGCTGCCTTGGGGACCACAGGACGCGCCGAAGGGGAACGTCAAAAAGGCCCTCGACTATGTCCGGGTGGAGATGGGCCGAGGGGCCCAGTGGGTTCCCCACAGCGCCATCTGCAAGGCCATAGGGCTGGACCGAAGCAACTGCCGGGCGCGCGTTCTGCGGTCCGCGCAGTGGCAGACTGGCACAGCCGACCTGGGGCTTGTGGTGGCTCGTGGGCCGGGGAGAGGGTTCGGCTTGCGCCGGACGAATGTGGTCGGCTGACCACTAAGAATTACTGGTAAACCGACCACGTTCGGGTCTGCCGCAGCGCCCGCACAGATACCTTGGGGCCATCCTGGCGACAGGCTGACCAAGGCGACCCGTGCGGCCGCTGCGGGTGGGCTGAGGCGCTCCCCCGCCGAGAGGACCCCCATCGGGAGTCATTCCCGCTGGGGACACTTCAGCCCACTAAGCGGCTGCCGCCTTGACCGGCCAGCGTTCGTCTCCTGCGTCGCGCGTATAAAGCGCGGACAGGTCAACCTCAGGCCATGCCACGCACTTGATGGCCCCCCGAAGCTTCGGCAGGGGGACACTCTTGAAGTAGCGGCGCCGACTCTCTCCGCCACCCTCATGCCCGGTCAGCAGGTCGACCCATGCCTCGCTGACGTTGGCTTCGAAGAGCTTGGTCGTGACTCCGTGGCGAAACGAGTGGTAGTCCAGGCCCCGCCGGTGGACGCCAATGGCCCGGCGATAGTCACTGAAGCGCTTGCTAAAGTGAAAGCCAAGCTTCCCGTCAGGGCCGCCGGGCTTCAACTCGGGGAACACTTGGTCCGCGGCCAGCGTTGCCGCGCTCGCTACGTGGTCAAGGAAACCGAGGCGGATCAACTCGGGATGCAGCGGCACATCTCGGCGCGACTGCGCATTCTTCAGTTGCCGCCCGTCTTCATCGGTGATCCGCAGGAACCAGACGCCGTCGCGCTGCTGAACGTCCTCACGACGGAGTTGGGCCATCTCCTCCAGCCGGTTCCCGTGGTAGAGGCCGAGCAGCGGCAGCCAGAACAGCGCGTCCCGCGTGATGATCTGGCCCGGCTTGATCCGCGAACGCCCCCGGTGGCCGCGCCAAACAGGGGAGGCGAAGAGCGTCCGCAGTTCGTCTCCGCTCCACATGTCCTTTTGGCGCCGCGCCGCGCCCTTTGTGTTGAAGCTGAAACCGCGCCCCAGGTTCTCAGCCTCTCGTGGCAGTCGCCCCGTCTCGGTCAACCAGCGGAAGAACTGCGAGAGAGCCCAAAAGTGCCTCTTGGCGGTCTTCTCTGAGACCCTTGGCGCCCCTGAGGCATCCGCCTTGGCAATGATCTCCGCCAGCGATTTCCCTGCGTCTTCAGCGGCCTTGCGGTAGATCGCCGGTAGCTGCCTCACTGCCTCACGAAAGGTGTTAGCGTCGGCCCGCTTGTAGGTGGCCACGGGCCGGTCACCCGCCGACTCGATGAACAATCGCACGCTGGCCGCAGCCTGCTTGACGCCGCTCGCCCGCCAGCCCTTGGACTGCCGCCCCCAGGCCGCGAACAGGTCAACCAAGGTAGACGCCAGCGGGCCCCCGGGTTGCGTTGGAGAAGGGCCGCTGTCCGGGCCGGGCAAAGCGCTGGGAGGGGCAGGCGGGGCGGGCGGAGACGGATCGAACACGAGTGGCGGCGCGTCACCATCCACCCGGCGCGCCAGTGCGGTGAGGATCGCCACATTCGCCTCAAGCACTCCCAACGCCAGCCGCCGGTGTTGGTCCTCAGGAACTCCGTGGAGCTCCGCGAGATGCTTCACCCGCTGAGCAACTGACCGGTAGTCGCGGTTCTCCAGGGCCTCGTGGGCGTCGCTGAGCAGCCGGTGAATGATCTCTTGGTCCGCCTCGGCGGGCGTCTCATTTGGGTGGCCGAGCCGCGTATAGATCGGGTGGTAGGCGTGGCTGTGGAGGCGCTGGTCTAGGTCGGCCTCCAGGGCGTCCGCGAAGTAGCCCCGCAGGATCGCGTTAAGGTCCGCCTGGGTGCCGCTCACGGCGTCCCTAGCCCTGCGTAGGGCATCCCCAAAGGCCTTATCCAGCAGCGCCGCACGGTGTTCCGCCTCCCGGTAGCTCTTGGTCCGCAGACTGAACGCTACCTCGCCGTCCCGCATGCCGGGAAGCCTGCGGCGGTAGACGTAGACGCCGCGCTTGCGGCCGATGTGGGAGCAGTTGTGGGAGCGATGTGGGAGCGTGCCGGCCATACCAGACCCCTCGGGGCTGTGCCGAGGCGCCGGATAACGGCAGAAGTCCTAGGGTTTGGCCGGTGCCGTGGTTGGGGGACTAGGATTCGAACCTAGATAAAACGAGTCAGAGTCGTTTGTCCTACCATTGAACGATCCCCCAACAGGCTCGCCAACCGCCGGCCCGTCCGGGCGCGGCGGCAGCCAACTAGCATAGGGTTCCAGGGGTCGCAACCGGGGCGCAATGCAATGGTCGCACGGCTGCAAACAAACCCTTGCCCAGTTTCAAACATGCATGAAAGATACCATGTCGTGCCGGGAAAGGCGCCGTCATGGTCGAGCTTGCCACCTCATTGCCGCTGGAGCGAGTCCGGGTTCCGCCCCCGGCATTCGCGGCGCTCGACCTCGGCACCAACAACTGCCGGATGCTCGTCGGCGCGCCCACGGGCGACGGGTTCCGCGTGCTCGACAGCTTCTCCCGCATCGTCCGACTCGGCGAGGGGCTGCACAACACCGGCCGGTTGAGCCAGATCGCGATGGACCGGGCAATGGCGGCCCTGCATGGCTGCGCCGCCCGGCTGACGCGCCGGCCGGTGCGTGCGGTGCGCGCGATCGCCACCGAAGCCTGCCGCCGGGCCGAGAACGGCGAGGAATTTCTCGCCCGCGTCCGGCTCGAAACCGGGTTGCCGATCGATGTCATCACCCCGCGCGAGGAAGCCGAACTCGCGCTGGAATCCTGCACGCCGCTGCTGCGGCGCGGCGGGCGGCGGGCGCTGCTGTTCGACATCGGCGGCGGCTCGACCGAACTCGCCTGGGTCCGCCTGTCCAGCGAGGACGCGCGGCCGCAACTGATCGGCTACATCTCGCTTCCCGTCGGCGTCGTCACCCTGGCCGAGCGCATGGGCAGTGCCGGGTTCGACTGCGAGGCGTTCCACGACATGGTGGACGAGGTGTACGACAGCCTCGCCCCGTTCGACCGGGTGCACTGCATCGCCCAGGAGATCCGCCAGGGTGGGGTGTTCCTGCTCGGCACCTCGGGCACGGTGACGACGCTGGCGGGGCTTGCCATGGATCTGCCGCGCTATTCCCGCCCGCGCGTCGATGGCGCCGTGCTGACCTGTGGCGAGGCGACCGAGGCGGTAGAGCGGCTGCGCGCGATGGGTCGCGACGGGCTGGCCGAGCACCCCTGCGTGGGGCCGGAACGGGCCGATTTCGTGCTGCCGGGCTGTGCGATCTTCGCCGCCATCCACCGGCTATGGCCCGCCACCCAGGTGGTGGTCGCCGACCGGGGGCTGCGCGAGGGGATGCTGCTGCGTATGATGCGCGCCGAGCGCACGCGCCCCACCCACCGTCCGCGCTTCTGCGGCGCGGCAGCGGGGCAGCCGCTGCAAGTCTGAAGGATTCTTCCGCCATGCCGAAATCTCCGGGCAAGCCCGGTGCCGCGCGCGCGCTGAGCGTGCGGCTGCGCACCGCCGAAGGGCGCAGCATCGCGAGCCAGCGTTGGCTCGAACGCCAGTTGAACGACCCCTATGTCGCCGCCGCGCGCGCGCAGGGCTGGCGCTCGCGCGCCGCGTTCAAGCTGATCGAGATGGACGACAAGTACAAGCTCATCCGCCACGGATCGCGCGTGGTCGATCTCGGCGCGGCCCCGGGCGGCTGGAGCCAGGTGGCGGTGCAGCGCGGGGCTGCCTGGGTGGTCGGGCTCGACCTGCTGCCGATCGACCCGGTGCCGGGGGCCACGTTCCTGCAAGGCGACTTCAACGACGCCGACATGCCGGAACGGCTGCGCGCGCTGATGGGCGGGCCGGCGGACGTGGTGCTGTCGGACATGGCGCCGAATACCACCGGGCACGGGGCCACCGACCATATCCGCATCGTGGCGCTGGCGGAGCTGGCGTTCGAGTTCGCCCAGGCGGTGCTCGCCCCCGGCGGCGCCTTCGTGGCGAAGGTGTTTCAGGGCGGGTCGGAAAAAGACCTGCTCGCGCCGATGAAGCGCGCCTTCGCCACCGTCCGCCACGTCAAGCCGCCGGCCAGCCGCAAGGAGTCGAGCGAGCTGTACGTGGTGGCGACCGGCTTCCGCGCCGGATCGCCCCCTCAGTCAGCGCGCGACGCGGCCGCGGGCTGAGGCCGCCGCCGGCGGCGCCTGCCAGTACGTGCCGGTCATCGCCAGCACGATGCGCAGCTCCCGTCCGGCCGGCACGGTCAGCGCCGCGTCGCCGTCCGTCCAGCGCCACGCCCGCGCGCCAAAACCCTCCGGCGCATGCCAGCCGGCACCGAGCGCCGGGCCATCGAGCGGGATCGGGGTGCCGTCGCAGACCAGGCTCGCCACCGCCACGCCGAGACGCCGATGGTCCTCGCTGCCGGCGTCCTGGTGAGCCGGCACCATCGCGCGCGAGCGCAGCCGCAGCAGCCCCGCCCGGCCGGGCAGGCGCAGGCGGTACTCGGTACCGTCGCGGCTGACCGCGAGGCTGCGCCCGGCCATCAGCGCGGCGACATCCGGCTCCGTCGTCTGCTGGTAGCCGAGCCGGCGCGCGCGCTGCAAAAGTCGCCGCCACGCCGCCGTCACCGTCGCGCCCTCGCGCAGCAGCGGCACGCAGGATTGGGCCTCCCACACCCGCAGCGCGAAATCGGGGGTGTGCTGCACCACCGCGCCGCCATTGGTGAAGGCCGAGCGGTTGCCGGTGTCGAGGAAGCTTTCCGCCGGCAGCCCCTCAGCCAGCACCACGTCGTGCGCGTCGAGTTCGACGTGGAAATAGGTGATGTCGTTCACCGGCTCCCGCGCGATGCTGGCGCCATTGATCAGGTGCTGGATCGGGATCAGCGCGCCGCCGCGCACCGGCAGATAAACGGCGTGGTCCGGGCTGAGCCAAAGGTCGCGATGCGGGTGGCCGGGGCCGAAGGCGTTGGCGGCGATGCGCACCGGCCAGAGCGCCGCCGGGTCGGGATGGCGCGAGCAGTCGATCCGCCGATGCCCGATCCAGCGCACCCGCGCCGGCGCGCCCGACCGCGCCGTCTCCACCATGTCGCCGGGGCGCAGCGCCTCGACCGCGACCTCGCCGGTGGGGGTGCGCAGCCGCGTGCCGCGCCGGAAACAGGGGGGGCTGCTGGCGTTGGCGCCGAGCCGGCTGCCGACATCGGCGTAGCCGTAGCCGCCGCCGCCGCCGCCGCCCGCATCGATGCGGTTGCGGCTGTAGCCGCCGCCATAGCCGCCGCCGCCAACGACGTAGCCGACGCCGACGATGGGCGGGGCGACATAAACCGGAGCGATGTAGCCCGGGTGGACGTAGCCCGGTGCCGCGTAGCCGTAGCCGCCACCGTAGCCACCATAACCGCCATAGCCGCCATAGCCGGACCGGATCGCGGCCGTTCGGCCGGCCGGCGCGCCGGCGCGATACAGCCCGTCGCCGCCGGCATGGCCTGGCAGACCGCCCGCGCCGCCGCCCCGGCCCGCGCCGGCGGTGCCCGCGGTGGGCGCGACGATCGCGCCCCCGGTGACCTGGCTGCCGCCCTTGCCGCCCGCGCCGCCCGCCGCATAGGTGCCGTTGCCCCCCGCGCCGCCATCGCCGCCGGTGCCCGAATTGTTGGCGAAGGCCACGCTTGCCGCGACGAGTTGCAGCACGGCGCCGGTCGCGTCGTACACCCCGCCCGCCGCCGAGCCGCCGGCGCCGCCGCCGAGGCCATTGGTTCCGGCGATGCCGTTGCCGCCGTGGGCGGTGTTGTTGGCGATGGTATCGTTGGTCAGGCTCAGCGTGCCGGCGTTGTAGATGCCGCCCGCGGCGCCGTGGCCGGGGGCGCCCTGGCCATTGCCGTTGACGATATCCAGGCCCGTCAGCGTGGCGCTGACGCCCGTGTTCACCCGCACGTCGGTGAACTGCCCGCCGCCGTTCAGCGTGATGTGGCCGCCGGCCGCGCTGCCGTCGATGGTGATGTTCTTGGTGATGTCCAGCTCGGCGCCGAGATTGACGGTGGCGTTGGCGAGCGGGAAGGCGAACTTGATCGTGTCGCCGGCGGCGGCGTTGGCAAGCGTCTGGCTGAGGCTGCCGGCGCCGCTGGCGTTGAGGTTGGTGACGATGTCGATGGTCATGGACGGCTTTCCTCGATGCGGGCGGTGCCGGTGCAACCGGCCCGCCCTTGCGATTATGCGGCGGACGCCTCGGCCTTGCCGCGCCGGGGGGCCAGCAGATTGGCCCGGCTTGGCGCCGGATCGGTCCAGAAGCTCATCTCGGCGAAGCGGGCGAAGATGTCGGGCGGCAGGATGGTGGGCCGCTCGGTGAACCGCACGCGCCGCCCGACCCGATGCAGGCCGGGAGTTGCCAGCCGCAGGTCGTAGTCCGGTTCGTCGAACTCAACATTGTCAAAATCATGGGCGAAGCCCTCCTCGCCCAGGAAGCGGTAGATCAGCGCCATCACCCGCGCCGGCGCGCGCGCCAGATAGTCGTATTCGACGATCAGCAGATGCTCGGCATCGCCGCCGTAGAACGCCTCCTTCAGCGCGGACCAGGCGGCCCCCACCAGCCGGTCGCGCGCCGCCAGCGCATCGACGCGGGCATAGACGTTCGCCCGCTCCGCCTCGCCGAACAGGCGCGAGGGCAGCAGCGCGTTGGCGCGGACCAGACGCTCGATGCTGTCCATGATCCAGGCGACGTTGCGCACCATGCAGACCAGCTTGACGTTCGGGTCGAGAGCCACGAGCGCCGGCAGCCGCGCTGTCCACATGCGGTTGGTGTCGAACACCGCGTCCTTGCCCTCGGCGTCGGCGTAGTAGCTGTCGAGCAGGCCGCGCAGGACACGGGCGCGCTGGGCCTCGCTGATGCCGCCCGCGCCCTCGGCGGCCATGCCGTTCAGCAGACCCGCGAACAGGGCGCAGAGCGGGCTGGTGATGCCCGCCTGGAAGCGGGGGTTCTGCCGCAGCAACGCCGCGAGCAGCGTGGACCCGGACCGCGGCAGGCCGGAGATGAAATGCAGTCGCGGCGACGATGTGGCAGCCATGCAGGCTCCGCTGTGGCCGATCGGGGATCGGAGGGGGAACGGTCGATTCCGTGAGGCCCGCGCCCCGCCGGCACAACTGTTGTTAACACTATATGCGGTGATCATCGCCGGTGCGCAATTTCCTGGTCGCGCGCCGCCGGTCAACAGAACGGGAGCGGACCCTTCCGACCGCGCCGCGTCCGGCGCGGTGCTGGGCCGCGCCACCGTGCTTGCACTGCAACACGGGCAAGAGTAGGAGGGCGCGCCAAGGTTTCGGAAAGGCCCGGCCATGGCTCCCCAGGACATGCAGTCTGACGCGCACGCGATCACGGGCGAGCCCCGGTTCGCGGATTCCCGAATTGTCGAGGCGCTGGCCTTCGACGACGTGCTGCTGGTGCCCGCCTATTCGCAGGTGCTGCCGGCCAATACCAACACCGGCACGCGGTTCACCCGGCAGATCTCGCTGAACATCCCGGTCGCGTCCTCGGCCATGGACACCGTCACCGAGAGCGGCATGGCGATCGCCATGGCGCAGCACGGCGGCATCGGCGTGATCCACAAGAACCTGACGCCGGAGGAACAGGCGGCGCAGGTGCGCATGGTCAAGAAGTTCGAGTCGGGCATGGTGATCAATCCCGTCACCATCCATCCCGACCAGACGCTGGCCGACGCGCGCGCGCTGATGGCGGCGTACAAGATCAGTGGCATTCCGGTGGTCGAGCGCGACACCGGCCGCCTTGTCGGCATCCTGACCAACCGCGACGTGCGCTTCGCCACCGACCCGGCGGTGAAGGTGTACGAGCTGATGACGCGGGAGAACCTCGTCACCGTCACGGCCGACGTG
This sequence comes from Pseudomonadota bacterium, assembly GCA_021808185.1. Classification (GTDB taxonomy): domain Bacteria; phylum Pseudomonadota; class Alphaproteobacteria; order Acetobacterales; family Acetobacteraceae; genus CAJCJG01. Next base: position 365 of record JAKBCB010000089.1, on the reverse strand, counting down.
GACCCCACCGAGGCGCGGCGGCTGCTGCACCGCCACCGGATCGAGAAGCTGCTGGTGGTGGACGACGCCTATCGCTGCGTGGGCCTGATCACCGTCAAGGACATGGACAAGGCCGAGACGCACCCGCTGGCGATCAAGGACGAACTCGGCCGCCTGCGCGTGGCCGCCGCGACCGGCGTGGGCGAGGACGGGTTCATCCGCGCCCGGGCACTGATCGACGCCGAGGTGGACGTGATCGTGGTCGATACCGCGCACGGGCATTCGGCCGGGGTGCTGGCGGCGGTGGAGCGGATCAAGACGCTGTCCAACTCGGTGCAGGTGATCGCGGGCAACGTCGCCACCCCGGAAGGCGCCGCGGCCCTGAT
>JAKBCB010000088.1 GCA_021808185.1 Pseudomonadota bacterium | reverse complement strand
AACCTACGATCTGGAAGTCTGGCTGCCCGGCCAGCAGATGTGGCGCGAGATCAGCAGTTGCTCCAACTGCCGCGACTTCCAGGCGCGGCGGATGAACGGGCGCTACCGTGCCGCGGACGGCAAGGTCGGCTTTGTCCACACGCTGAACGGCTCGGGCGTCGCCGTGGGCCGCGCGCTGATCGCGGTGATGGAAAACCACCAGCAGGCCGATGGGTCCATCCTGATCCCCGAGGCGCTGTGGCCGTGGACGGGCGGGATGGAGCGGATCGCGGGCTAAGCTCGGCGACCACACGAAACTCGTCGTCGTCACCTCCGGGAGCGACGGCGATACGAGGCCGCTGGCGGCCCTGTGCCGCGCCCTGATCGACGCGGGGCATGCGGCCCACCGGCTCGCCGATGGCGGCACACTGGGCTGCGCCAGGGCGCTCGGCGCCGCGATGGCGGGCGAGGATGGGGTTGCGCGGGCCATCGCGGCGTTGCCCGCGCTGATCGGCGGCTGACACCGCGGATGGCCCGATCCCAATTCCGGAGATGCCGCAGACGTAAACGGGCTGAGCGCAGCGGCGTTCCGCGCCGCAGCCGGGGCTATGCGGGTTGCGTCCCCTCCGGCGCGAGCACCGCCGCGGGGACGAACTTGCGGGCAAAATAGAAATGCGTCGGCAGGTCGGCCGGCAGATCCGCGAGCCGATGATACACGGCCGGGCCGTTCGGCTTGGAGAAGTCCATATACACCGGCCCCTCCATCGTCTTGCGGTCTGGCAGGTAGTTGGCGATAACGGAGTGAATCATTATTTCGTCAGGCTGGCTGGAATACTTGAACGAATGCCACAGCACCGGGTCGCCGCGGCAAATATCCAGCACCGCCTCGATGGTCGGGCGCGTCAGCATCCAATAGGCAAAGCCCCAGTATATATCCAGATGCTTCTTGCCCATCCGGCCAACCGCCTGCGCCTCCGTGATGGCTTCCACCAGCGCGTCGTCGATCGGCCGACCCGGGCCGCCACCGCGCGGGTTGGTGGCAGGGTGGTCATAATGGTACAGCCCCTCGTACCGCCAAGCGAAACCCGAACCGGGTAAGACCCTGCGCATCGTGATGCGCTCGCACGCCGGATCCGGCATCGCCGCCAGCGCCTCGGGCGGGCGGATGGGAAAGGTATCGTCGGACACATACAGCAGAAAGTCGTACTGGGCGGATCGCAAGGCGGCGTCGATCAGTTTGAATTCCGCCAGTACCATGCTGAAGCCGCCCCAGAACACACTCAGCGGCTCATCGATGAAGTACACGAGGTCGGCAGCCTTGCCCATCTCGGCGCGGTAGCGTGCGGTATCGGCCTTGCAGTCAAGGTGGACGAACACGTCCCAGCCGATGCCGCGATAGATTTCCACGGCGGCGGCAAGCACGCGCGGCGCCGCGTAGGCAAGTACAAGACAAGCTGTGCGCATCGCGGCGGTTCCTTGCCGGGGCCTTGGTCGCGCGGGCCTTAGCACGGCCCACGCATCGCGGCACGGCGCCGCGGCCGCTCAGATCGCGTATTCGGGCGGCGGCAGGGTCTGATCCATCGTGAAGGCGGGCATGTCCGTCAGTTTCGGCCCGATCGGGCGGGCCGGCACGCCGACAACCGTGATGTGCGGCAAGACCGGATCGAGCACGATGGAGCCGGCGCCGACGCGCGCCCCCTCGCCCACCTCGATATTGCCGAGCACCTTGGCACCGGCGCCGAGCAGCACGCCGCGGCGGATCTTCGGGTGGCGGTCGCCGCATTCCTTGCCGGTGCCACCGAGGGTGACGCCGTGCAGCATGGACACATCGTCCTCCACCACCGCCGTCTCGCCGATCACCAGCGCCGTGCCGTGGTCGATCATGATGCCGCAGCCGACGCGCGCGGCGGGGTGGATGTCCACCGCGAACACCTCGCTCATGCGGCTTTGCAGTTGGCGCGCCAGATGCTCGCGCCCGCGCAGCCACAGCCAGTGCGCCACGCGGTAGCATTGCAGCGCCAGGAAGCCCTTGAAGAACAGGAACGGGGTGATGAGGTCGTGGCACGCCGGGTCGCGCTCGCGCACCGCCATCAGGTCGCGGGCGGCGGCGCGGGCGATGCTGGGCTGGTGCGCGATCGCCTCGGCCACCAGCGCGTTCAGCACCGCTTCCGGCACGTCGTTGTCGGCCAGCTTGTGGGCGATGCGGGCGGCCAGACCCTCGGTGAAGCTGGCGTGGCGCAGGATGGCGGTGTTGATCTGCCCGGCCATCAGGGCGTCGCTCTCGACCGCCTCGATCGCCTCGCGGCGCATGGTGGACCAGACCGCGCCGGTCGGGTCGGCCTCGATCGCGTCGCGCTCGCACAGCGCGTAGGGGCGCGCGCGCGCGATGTCGACGAAGGCGAAGGCAGGCGCGGTCTTGGTCGTGCTCGACATGGTCGCTGTCTCTCCCGCCGCGCCCGGCCCGCATCGCTCGGCCGGCCGGGGCGAGACGCAGAGATAGGCATGGCCCGGCGCGCGTGCCATCCCCCCCGGCGTGACGGATCGGAGACGCCGGGCGGTCAGCGCCAGTGGGCGGGAATCCAGACCCAGCCCGGGCCGCGCAAGGCCCAGTGGCCGGGCACGAAGCGATGCCAGCCGACGCCGCGGATGCGGTAGCGGCCGGGATGCCATTCCCAGCCCACGCCGTCCCAGAACCAGTGCCCCGGCTCCCACGCGTAGCGCGCCCCGGGCGGCGGCGGCGGCGGCGGCTCGGCGTAGGGCGGCGGGATCGCGGATGGCGGGCCGGGCTGGGCGCGGGCACCGGCGATGCCGGCCAGCAGCGCCACGGCGGCCAACGGGAACATGCGGCGTCGCAGCATCGCTCTCACTCCGGTTCGGCTGGCGAAGACGTTACGGTACGCGGTGAAATATGCGCACGGTGCGTCCCAGCCATGACAATTTCGTCACATGACCGCGACGGGCTACCCCGTCGCGGTCGCGCGATGCGGTTCAGATGTCGGCGTAGCAATGCGTCTCGGCGCTGGCACCCGGATGGGTCAGCGCGCCGAGATGCGCGGGGCCGACATTTTGCGCGAAGCGCCACAGCGCGCCCGACTGATAGTCGGTCTGGCGCGGCGCCCAGGCGGCGCGGCGGGCGGCCCATTCGGCCTCGGACAACATGGCCTCGATGGTGCCGGCGGCGGCGTCGATGACGATCTTGTCGCCGTTGCGCAGCAGCCCGATCGGCCCGCCGACCGCCGCTTCCGGCCCGACATGGCCGACGCAGAAGCCGCGCGTGCCGCCGGAGAAGCGGCCATCGGTGATCAGCGCCACCTGTTCGCCCATGCCCTGGCCGTAGATCGCCGAGGTGGTGGAGAGCATCTCGCGCATCCCCGGCCCGCCCTTCGGCCCCTCGTAGCGGATCACGATCACGTCTCCCGCCTTGTAGGCGCGGTCCTGCACCGCCTTGAACGCTTCTTCCTCGCTGTCGAAGCACAGCGCCGTGCCCTCGAAGCGCAGGGTCTTCATGCCGGCGACCTTCACCACGGCGCCGTCCGGCGCCAGGTTACCCTTCAGCCCCACTACGCCGCCGCTGGGCGACAGCGCGCGGGAGACCGGGTAGATCACGTCTTGGTCGGTCGGGAACACCACGTCCTTGTGGTTCTCGGCCAGCGTCTTGCCGGTCACGGTCATGCAGTCGCCGTGCAGCAGGCCCGCATCGAGCAGCGACTTGATGATGACAGGGATGCCGCCGACGCGGTGCACGTCCAGCGCCACGTATTTTCCGCCCGGCTTGAGGTCGGCGATGTACGGCGTGCGGCGCATGATCTCGGCCACGTCATGCATGGTGAAGCGGATGCCGGCCTCGTTGGCCATCGCCGGCAGATGCAGCGCCGCGTTGGTCGAGCCGCCGGTAGCGCCCACCAGCACGGCCGCGTTCTCCAGCGATTTCAGCGTGACGATGTCGCGCGGGCGGATGCGCTGCTCGATCAGCGCCATCACCGCGCGGCCGGATTCCACCGCCCAGCGGTCGCGGTCCTCGTACGGCGCGGGCGCGCCGGCCGAGCCGGGCAGTGCCAGGCCGATGCCCTCGGAGACCATCGCCATCGTGTTCGCGGTGAACTGCCCGCCGCACGCCCCGGCCGAGGGGCAGGCGACGCATTCCAGCTCGTGCAGATCCTCGTCGGACATGTTGCCGGCGGCGTGCTGGCCCACGGCCTCGAACACATCGACCACGGTCACGTCGCGGCCCTTGAAGCGGCCCGGCAGGATGGAGCCGCCATACATGAACACGCTGGGCACGTTCAGGCGCAGCATCGCCATCATCATGCCCGGCAGGCTCTTGTCGCAGCCGGCGACGCCCACGATGGCGTCGTAGCAATGCCCGCGCACGGTCAGCTCGACCGAATCGGCGATCACCTCACGCGAGACCAGCGAGGACTTCATGCCCTGGTGGCCCATGGCGATGCCGTCGGTGACGGTGATGGTGGTGAACTCGCGCGGGGTGCCGCCGGCCTCGGACACGCCCTTCTTCACCGACTGCGCCTGCCGCGACAGCGCGATGTTGCAGGGTGCCGCCTCGTTCCAGCAGGTGGCGACGCCGACGAAGGGCTGGGCGATCTCGTCCTCGGTCAGACCCATCGCGTAATAGTAGGAGCGATGCGGCGCCCGGTCTGGCCCCACGGAGGTGTGGCGGGAGGGGAGACGGGATTTATCCCAGCGTTTCGTGAGCATTTGTTCAGGGTCCGGTGTCTGGCAAAAGGGCGAGGAACGTAGGCCGGGCGGGGCGGAGGGGCAAGGCGCGGGGGGGCGGAAGCAGCCGGGTTGATCGCATGTGGCACCGAGGCTTCGGTGCCGGCCAAGAATCCTCCATCTCCGCCCGCGCTTGCGGGGGGGAATGGCATTTGTCGGCCACATGCGATCGCCATGGCGGAGCAACGCCGCCGGGCGCGAGGTTCGCTTGCCAGCATGTCGCGACCGCGCGCCTCGGCTGCGCCCAATTGCGCGTCAGGCTCGGCTGCGAACAATCTGATCGCGCATTGCCAATACCCCGTCCCGGACACGAGCAAGCGCAGAGGAATCGGCGCCTCGTTCGATTCCTTGATCAATGAGTTGCAGAGCTTCGTCAACGCGCCCCAATTTTGCCATAGTCAGGCACACATAAGCCCGCATATGATGATTTATTGGCGACATTTCGATGGCGCGGAGACCCTCGGGAATCGCTTCATCACTGCGCTGTAAATTCATTAATATTTTACAACGCTGCATAAACCAATGAGCATCGGCCTTATGAGTATCAATCAGAATATTATTTATTTTAAGAGATATATCGTATTTTTCTATAATCATACAATATTGAGATATATTATACAGATAGTCTTTTGATCGCCTCTTTTTGCCGGCAGATGTCCAGCATGGCTCTCCACGTCCATTGAGAATCGAAACAGCGATGTTTACCAATTCGCCGATCGCGTTGAGAAACGGCCCGACTGGATGACCCGCGTACGGCGCGCGTATGGCAAAAATCTTGCTACTATCTATTATTTTATAATATTCATCAAAATGCCTAGCATCCTGAGATTTGCTATCATATGCGATAAAATAATTGCAATTATTACTTATGAAACATTTATGCATCATCGCCGATTTAATCTGATTTGCATCGGATTCATGCCTTCGATCCCAATCAAATCTTATATCGTATAATGGAGATATCGCGAATACGTTCTGCAATTCTAGTTCTGCCGCAAATCGAATCGCGGCATAACCCCCCATACTACTACCATAGCCACAGGCCAGAGAGTATTGTTTTGTAATTGATTTTATGAAATCAACGCACATCGCATCGATATTTTGATACCAGCACGTATCATCTATGTTTTTCACGGCCACAATGTCAAATCCCTGATTTCTCAAGAACTCTCCCCCAAAGCCGAGTCCGCCTAAAGTGCGATTTCCCCTCTCTGTAAATGTCACGCAAATTTTATCGCTCTTCTTTTCCCCACAAAAATATTCTACAACACAACTATCCGATATTGTAAATTTATTTATCATTTTCTATTATTTTTTCTGCTCGATGCATGGTCCTATACATTGACCCGCGTGGATCACGTTGCCCACTCAACGATCTCTCCATGTGTTGCCTATCGTCGCTATCGGATTGCGCAAATATGCATCATTTGACTGTGATGGCAATATACGCGCCTGGCCGAACCCAACCGACATCACCGTGCCGACGCTGATCGTGCATGCAGCTGGCGATGCTGAGCCGCACATCATCACGACGGGGAAAAGCCGTAGTCACTTCTTACGCAAGGGGTCGGCTTCCGCCACCGGAACGCTCCACGGGCATTGCTGTTGACGCGGCAGCATTCCGTTTTGCCTCCCACGCGACCGATGCACGCACCTCGCTTCTTGTAGTCCCGAAGACGAGATAAGCCGTCGGCTCCGATAAGCAGCCAGCCTATCCGTTACGCAAGATTGAAAGGAACGGCCACTCTCGTTGCGGGAGGGGACTGGGGGGACGGATCTGCGCCGGCGACAGGGTTGCACGCCCCCGCCCCGCTCACACCACCACCGCCTACGCCGCGCCATCCATCGCGATGTTCGCCCCGGTCACGTCGCTCGCCCGCGCGATGGACCGGTTGCTGAAGTCCAACACCAGCAAGACCCGCACCCGCTCGCTATATCCGAAGCTTCGCCAGGGCAGTGGCAAACCGTTGATGTGTTACCCCCGCGCGGTCTTCCTCGGCCGTCCGCCTTTCGCACCGTTGGCGCGGGCCGCCGCCACCTTCGCGGGAGATGTCGCCTGCCCCGCCACACGCGCAAGCTCCCGCTTCATCCAGTCGCGTGTGCCGAAAATGCCCGAGACCAGCGCAGGGACATACAGATCGGCGTCCAACGCCGGCCAATGCAGGTTGAAGCCCACGCCATCGACAACGACGCCAGCCAACGCCTCCTCGCTCGCGCCTTGGAGATCCTGCACGAGATGCGGCGGAAACGCATAGCTGCAACCGTTCGCCAGATCGACCACCACGCGACCGGCGGCGCGGTCGAAATGGGCGGCCACGGCGCGCGGTTCGGCCGCCAGCATCGCCCGGCCACGGGTTTCCGCCGCTCGCAACTGGGCTTCAGTCAGGACGGCCATGGATACGCCCCCATTCGACCAGAAACTCATCGCGCCGGGCCACCACTTCCGCGAACAGGCGGCGCATTTCCTGCCGCTTGATGCCGATACTCAACACGACCTCGGGTTCTCCATCCGGACCAAGCAAATTGATTTTCGCCTGCCCCGGTCCCGTGATGTGAACATGCGCGGGGTCGTGATCGGACGTGTAGATCACGAACCGAAACCCAAACGCCCGATGGACGACGACCATAGCCGAATGTAACCCATCCGATGGGTTATTCAACCCGAACTATGGTCGCCCCCCGCCCCGCTCACACCACCACCGCCGCCGTCGCACCGTCCATCGCGATGTTCACCCCGGTCACGTAGCTCGCCCGGGCGGAGGCCAGGAACACCACCACGTCGGCCACTTCCTCGGCCCGCGCCATCCGGCCCATGGGGATTTTCGCGACCGCCCGGGCCTGCGCCTCCGCCACCGAAAGCCCGGCCAGCCGCGCGTCCGCCAGCATCCCCTCGGCCACGCGGTCGGTTTCCGTCAGGCCCGGGTTGACGCCCACCACGCGCACGCCGCGCCCGGCATAGGCGGTGGCGAGGCCGGCGGTGGCCAGCATCAGCGCCGCGTTCGCCGCCCCGCCCGCCAGATGCACCGGCGAGGCAACCTTGCCGCCATTGCCGATGACATTGACGATCACCCCCGCCCCGCGCGCGGCCATGCGCTTCACCACCGGGTCGATTGCGTGGATGTACGTGAAATATTTCGCCGCCATCGCCGCGTGCCACGCCTCCGGCGTCAGATCGTCCGGCGGCGTGCGCCGCGCGGCCCCGGCGGAGTTCACCAGCACGTCGATGGGGCCAAGCCTGCGTTCCACCTCCTCGACCATCGCCGCCGCCTGCTCCGCGTCCGTCAGGTCCGCCGCGATGCCGAGCGCGTCGCCCAGGGCCGCGCGCGCGGCGGCGACGTTCTCCGCCGCGCGGGAGGCGATGGCGACGCGCGCGCCCTCGGCCAGGAACGCGCGGGCACAGGCCAGGCCGATGCCTTTCGAGCCGCCCGTGACCAGCACCACCTTGTTGTTCAGACCGAGGTCCATGCCGCCGCTCCCCTTCCCGTGTCGCCGTGCTGGCGCGTCACTTGCCGTGCGCGGCAAGCCACTGCCGCATGAACTCGATCTCGCGGCTCTGTCCGGCGATGATGCCCTCGGCCATTTTGCGCAACTCCGGGTCCTTGCCGTAGGCCAGTTCCACCTTGGCCATGTCCACGGCGCCCTGATGGTGCGGGATCATGCCGCGCACGAAATCCGCGTCCGTGTCGCCGGTCAGCGGCACGGCCATGCCGTGATGCATCTTTTCGTTGGCGGCGCGGAACGCCTCGCTGGACGGGCTGGTATCGCCGCCCGCCAGCGCCATCCCCATGCCCGGCACCTGCTGACCGGATTGCTGTGCCGCGCCGATGGTGGCGGACAGTGGCAGCAAGGCGCCGGCCACGAGGGATGCGAGCAACAGGCGGCGGATCATGGCGGAGGTCTCCCTGCGGGGTTCGGTCCCGACGCAGATGGCCCACCGGCCGCGCGCGCGCAAGCGTCGGCCCGGTTGCCATGCCCGCCGCGCGACCTCACATTCCGGCTTCGACCCATGGCACGAAGGCATCATCGCGCATGCGCTACAATCAGCTTGGCCGCACCGGCCTGTTCGTTTCCGAACTCTGCCTCGGCACCATGACGTTCGGCGGCAGCGGCGAGGTGTGGAGCAAGGTCGGTTCGCTGCAACAGCCGGAGGTGGACCGCATCGTCGCGGACGCGCTCGCCGCCGGCATCAACTTCATCGACACGGCCGATGTGTATTCCTTCGGCGCATCGGAACGGCTGCTCGGCCAGGCGTTGAAGAACCTCGGCGTGAAGCGCGAGACTGTCGTGCTGGCCACGAAAGTCTTCGGCATGATGAGCGACGGGCCGAACGATCGCGGCGCCTCGCGCGGGCACATCATGGACAGCGTGCGCGCGAGCCTGGAGCGGTTGCAGACCGACCACATCGACCTTTACCAGATCCACGGCACCGACACGGTGACGCCGATCGAGGAAACCCTGCGCGCGCTGGACGATCTCACCCGCCAGGGCCTCGTGCGCTATGTCGGCGTGTCCAACTGGCAGGCGTGGCGGATCATGAAGGCGCTCGGCATCTCCGAGCGGCGGGGATACGCGCGGTTCGAGACGCTGCAAGCCTACTACACCATCGCCGGCCGCGACCTGGAACGCGAGATCGTGCCGCTGCTGACCGAGGAAAAGCTCGGGCTGATGGTCTGGAGCCCGCTGGCCGGCGGCCTGCTGTCCGGCAAGTTCGGGCCGGGCAGCAACGGGCCGGAGGGGGCGCGGCGGGCCAGCTTCGATTTCCCGCCGGTGAACAAGGACCGCGCCTGGGACTGCGTGGCCGCCATGCGCGAGATCGCCGGGCCGCGCGGCGTGTCGGTCGCGCGCGTGGCGCTGGCGTGGCTGCTGGCCAAGCCATGGGTCAGCAGCATCATCGTCGGCGCCAAGACCCCGGAGCAACTGGCCGACAATATCGGCGCGACCACGCTCGCCCTGACGCCGGAGGAGGTCGCGGCGCTCGATGCCGTCAGCGCGCTGCCGGCGGAATATCCCGGCTGGATGCTGGGCCGGCAGGACGAGAACCGACGGCCGAAGCCGTTCACGCCCAAAGCCTCGGCGTGAGCCAGGACGCGCCGGCCGATCCGTTCGGCCCGTTCCGGCTGGATGGCCGCACCGCGCTGGTCACGGGCGCGCGGCGGGAGATCGGGCGCGCCATCGCGCTGGCGCTGGGCGGCGCGGGGGCGCGCATCGCCGTGCACCACGCGGGCGGCGCGGAGGAGGAATCAGACGCGGCCGGCGTGGTCGCGCGGCTGCACGCTTCCCCCCTGCCCGGCCCGGCCGGTTCCGCCGCGTTTGCCGCCGATTTTTCCAAGCCCCATGCGGGCGCCGATCTGGCCGCCGAGGTGCTGGGGGCGTTCGGGCGCGTCGATATCGTGGTGCTGAACGCCTCGGTGGAAATCCCGCAGCCGTTCGAGGAGGTCACCGGCGCGGCGTTCGAGACGCAGGTGGCGGTGAACCTGCGCGCCGGGCTGGAACTGTTGCAGGCGCTGGTGCCCGCGATGGCCGAGCGCGGCTGGGGCCGGGTGCTGACCATCGGCAGCGTGCAGGAAGCGTGGCCGATGCCCACGATGCTGGTCTATGCCGGCAGCAAGGCGATGCAGCACACCTGGGCGCTGGCACTCGCGCGGCAGTATGGCGGGCGCGGCGTGACCGCGAACAACCTCGCCCCCGGCGCGATCGAGACCGCGCGCAACCGGGCGCAACTGTCCAACCCGGACTCCCGCGCCTGGCTGCTGGAACGCATCCCCACCGGCCGCTTCGGCCGGCCGGAGGACATCGCCGGGGCGGCGCTGCTGCTGTGCTCGGACGCCGGGGCCTACATCAACGGGGCGCACCTGCACGTCGATGGCGGGCGGATGCTGGGCTAGGCCCGCCTTCAGCGGCGATGGGGGGTCACGCCGCCAGCCGCGCGAAGGCCGCGAGCCGGGCCTCGTAGGTATGGTCCGCCAGCACCCGGCGCCGGCCGGAG
>JAKBCB010000087.1 GCA_021808185.1 Pseudomonadota bacterium | reverse complement strand
GCGTGGTTCTTCTCCGCCGGGTTGGCCGACATATCCACCAGCAACTCCTCCGCCGCCGCCTCCAGCGTCGGGAAATGGTTGCCGTTCTCGTTGAAAAAGTCCCGCACCTCCTCGATCGGCAGCAGGATACGCCGGCCAGAAGGCAAAGCGAGCCCGCCGGAATCCTCGCGCGCCACGCGCCACGCCCGATACAGGGCGAGAATCGCGCGCGAGGCGTTCGGGCTCGCCGCCGCCAGCGAGGCGACCTCGGCATCCGGCACCACCTCGGCGTTCAGCAGCGGGTCGGCGAAGGTCTCCCGCAACTGCACCTCCAGCTGCCGCTCGGTGGTGCCGGACAGCGTCGCCAGATCGACCCGCAGGGTCTCCGCGATGCGCAGCAGCAGCGCGGCGGTGATGCCGCGCTGATCGTGCTCGATCAAGTTGAGATAGCTGGCCGAGATCCCCAGCCGCGCCGCCAGCGCCTGCTGCGTCATCCGTCGTTCCAACCGCAAACGGCGTACCGTGCGGCCGATCATGGGTCTCGCCATGTTTGACAGCCTTTACGAATTTTCCGGCGCTGGCGTGAACCTTGTTACCGGATTGCCTCTATGAGCGTAATTTACCTATCGGCTTCGCAGCCGCAATGTGAATTATTCACCGGGACGCCAACTCACGGAGAGCCCCATGCGCCCCACCCAGGAAACCACCCGCAGCCCGGACGGCATGCCCGCCGGCGCACCGCTGACCGACGCCGATCGCTTCGCCGGCATCCGCCGCGACTTCTCTCCGGCCGATGTCGCCCGTCTTGCCGGCAGCTTCCGGGTGCGCCACACGCTGGCGGAAATGGGCGCCCGGCGGCTGTGGCACCTGCTGCGCACGGAACCCTTCGTCAACACGCTCGGCGCGCTCACCGGCAACCAGGCGGTCCAGCAGGTCAAGGCCGGGCTGAAGGCGATCTACCTCTCCGGCTGGCAGGTGGCGGCGGACGCCAACTCGGCCGGGCAGATGTACCCCGACCAGTCGCTGTACCCCGTGGACTCGGTGCCGACGGTGGTGCGCCGCATCAACAATGCGCTGCGCCGCTGCGACCAGATTGCCCACATGGAGGGCGACGACTCGCAATACTGGATGGCGCCGATCGTGGCGGACGCGGAAGCCGGCTTTGGTGGCGCGCTGAACGCCTACGAGCTGATGCGCGCGATGATCGAGGCCGGCGCGGCCGGCGTCCATTTCGAGGACCAACTCGCCAGCGAAAAGAAGTGCGGCCATCTCGGCGGCAAGGTGCTGGTGCCGATCAGCCAGCACATCCGCACGCTGAACGCCGCCCGCCTTGCCGCCGATGTGGAGGGCGTGGCCACCGTGCTGCTCTGCCGCACCGACGCGCACAGCGCGCAACTGCTGACCGCCGACGTGGACGAGCGCGATTGCCCGTTCATCTCGGGCGACCGCACGGCGGAAGGGTTCCACCGCATCACCCCGGGCAAGGGCGTTGATTACGCGATCGCCCGCAGCCTCGCCTATGCCCCGTATGCCGATCTGCTCTGGTGGGAGACCAGCGAACCGAACCTGCACGAGGCGGAAAAATTCGCCAACGCGATCGCGAAGAGATTCCCCGGCAAGATGCTGGCGTACAACTGCTCGCCCAGCTTCAACTGGAAGAAGAAGCTTTCGCCCGAGAACATCGAGAGATTCCAGCGCGCCATCGGCGCCATGGGCTACAAGTTCCAGTTCGTCACGCTGGCGGGCTTCCACAGCCTGAACTATTCGATGTTCCAGCTTGCGCGCGGCTACAAGGACCGTGGCATGGCCGCCTACTCCGAGCTGCAGCAGGCCGAATTCGCCGCCGAGAGCGAGGGCTACACCGCGACGCGCCACCAGCGCGAGGTGGGCGTGAGCTACTTCGACGCGGTGGCGGTCGCGGCCTCGGGCGGTCAGTCCTCGACCACCGCGTTCGCCGGCTCGACGGAGCAGGAACAGTTCCATGACGACGCATCGGCGGGAACGCCCGGCACGCACGCGCACGACCACGACGACGGGCTGGTGCACGGCCATGAATGGGCCACCAGCGCGCCGAACTGGCAGTAACACCACCGCCTCGCCGCGGCGCGCGCCCCCCAACCGCTCGCGCCGCGGCTCAGTCCCCCGACCCGCCCGGCCAAGAGCGGGGGGCCGCGAGGCCCGAAGGGGAAGCATCCACTGACCGGTCCGGCGCTGTGGGGCACGCGCGCCGGGCCGCTTTTATGTCCGGCGCGGGCCGGATCAGAACTGCTTCAGCAGTCGGTCGATGTAGTCCAGTTCCGGCTGCGGTCGGCCCCGGTCGGCACCGCGCCGGCGCAATTCATCCTGGATCGCACGGGTACGGGCCTGTTCCATATTCTCCGGCAGCGCGACATCGGCGCTTTCATCGGCACCCTCGCTGCCTTCCTTCAGCTGGCGGCCGAACGGGTCGGTGCGCGCCTGGCCGCGCTTGCCCTGGCCGGGCTTGCCGGCCCATGGCCGGTTGCCGCCCCCCTGGTCCTGCGGCGGCCCATCCGGCCGGTCGCCGAACTGCATCCCCGGGCCGGCCTGATCGTCGCCCTCGGAGTCGCCTGCCTGGTCGCTCTGGCTGCCGAACTCGGCCTGCATCTGCTCGCTCATCGACTGGCCGCCCTTCTGGAGCGCTTCGATGGCTTTTTGCGCCGCACCTGCCGCCGCCGCGTCGCGCCCCTGCGCGAGAGCCTGCGTGCCGTCGCGCATCGCGGCGTCCGCGTCCCCGAGATTGGGCGGGATCTGGCCCATCAGGTCGCCGTATTGCTGCATCAACTCGCCGAGCGCGCGGCGCAGCGCCTGCTGCACGCGGCCGTCGGCGCGGCGTTCGGCCTCCCGCGTTGGGTCGGGCGGCGTCGTGGCGGTGTCCGGCTGCTCTTGCTCGGCGGGCTCGCTCTGGCGGCCGCGGCGCGTCTGGTCGGTGAACGGCGTCCCGGCCGCGTCGCGCGACTGCGCGCGGTCGAGCAGTCCGCCCTCGCGCTGGACCATGTCCTGGAGCGCGTTCATCTGCTGCTCGCCCTTCTGGCGCTTCTGCTGGCGTTCGCGCGCTTTCGCGTCCTGATGCCGCGGCTTGGCGCGCTGCAACTGGTCGAGCATCTTTTCCAGCTCCGCCAGCTTCCGCGCGGCGGCTTCGGGTTGGCCCTGTTTCTCCAGGTCGCGAAGTTCCTCGGCCAGCTTCCGCGCGTCCTTGGCGTCGAGTTGCTGGACGTCCAGGTCGGCCATCCGCGAGTCCGGGTCCTGGCGCAACTGCTCGGCCAAAGCGTCCAGATGCTTCTGGATCGCCTGTTCCAGCGCTTGGATGCGCTTGTCGATCTCGGCCGGGTCGATCTTCTCGCCGCGCTTCTGTGCCTCGATAGCGTCGCGCAACTGCTTGCGCGCCTCGGCCAGGGCGCGGGCGGTCCGCTCGGAGCCGCCTTCCTCCAGATGCAGCGCGAGCAGCCATAGCGCGGCTTGAGCGTCCTCGAGCACGCCGGCGTCGCGGTCGCGCGACAGTTCGGCGCTGGCAACGTGCAGGTTCAGGTACCCGCCGGGATCGTCGCGCCAGACCGCATCGAGTTCGGCGATCGCGTCGAGTTCCGCGATGGCGGGTCCGCGCTGGTCGGGGCGCAGCGTCAGCTGCCGCCGCACCGCGATCAGGCGGCGCGCGACCGGGTTGTCGAAATGCCGTTCGGGCAGGGTGAAGGCGGCATCGTGGCTGGTGCCGGTCAGGCCCGGCGCGTCGTGGGCCACCAGTCGCCCGACCACGGGCAGCCCGGCCCAGGGGTTTGCCGTCAGGTCTTGCAGGCGTATGCCCTTGGCCGCCTTGGTGGTGCCGCCGGGCAGCGGGATCGGCACGACCAGCGGCGGCGCCTCCGGCCGGTCGCGCAGGTGCAATTCGGCTTGCAGCGATGTCACGCCATAGGAATGAAGAACCTGCCACGGCAGCCGGGTCGGGGGCACACGCCCACCGTTGCGGGCCGGGCCGGGCGGTTCCGGCCACAGCACGAGCGGCGCCGCGTCCGCCACCACCGTCAGATCCCAGCCCACGAGGTCCTTGCCGCCCCGGTGCACCGCGAGCCGCCCCCCCGCCGGAAGGTCCGCATCCGCCTGGAACCCGCCGCCGTCCAGCGGCACGAACGCCAGCGCCTTGCCCCCCAGCGTCAGGCTCGGCGTGCCGCTGCCGCCCGAGAGGCTGACGGTCAGATGCGAGCCTGCCGGAGCGGTGACGCTGCCGCCCTCCGGGCGAAGGAGCATCGGGGCGAGGCTGGTGAAGGCCGGCGGTGTGATCCACCCTTGCACCTCGGTCGCCGCCGGCGCGGTGGCGGGCGCGAAGCCGGGCATGAAGGCGCGTGCCAGACGGTCGGGCGCGTCCTCGCCGGCGATCCCCAGCGCGGCCGCAAGCGCCACCAGCAGCCCCGCGCGCAGCGCCCGAGGGTCGTGCGCGGCGAGGCCCGGCCGCGGGGCGCCAACATGCAGCCGGCCGACCTGTGCGGCCGCGCGGGCCACATGGGCGCGCCACAATGCGTCCGCCCCCGGCAGCGCCGGCCGGTCGGTCAAGACGGCCAGTGGCCGATGGCGTAGTCCGCTTGCCTGCTCCAGCCGCCGGTCGGCGTCCGCCTCGCTCGGCAGCCGCACGGCGCGCAGCGCGCGCCACACCGTCCAGCCCAGCGCCACCGCGAAGCACATCAGCAACAGCACATGCGGCAATGCCGGCAGCGCGCGCGGCACGTCGAGCAGGGCCAGACCCGTGAACGCGCCGAGCACGCCGAGCGGCGGCCATGCCGCCGGCCATGCGCGCTCGAACAACAGTACCGCGCGCGCCCGCCGCCGCATCCGCCCGAGACGGTGCAAATGCCTCGCCGTCCCGTCCTCGCGCGGCCGCTCGCTCATCGTACCACCCCTATCCGGGCAGGAAGTCGGGAACCCGCTCCATCGCCCACAGGTCGGAAATGCTTTGGCGCGGCCGGATCACCGCCCAGCGCGACCCGTCCACCAGCGCGATCGGCGCCAGGGGCCGCGCGTTATATGTGGAGCTCATCACCGCGCCGTAAGCGCCGGCATCGAGGATCGCCACCCGGTCGCCGGCCGCGAGCGCCGGCAGCAGGCGCGCGTTGGCAAAGGTATCGCCGCTTTCGCACACCGGCCCGACCACATCGACCGGGCGCGCCGCGCCCACCGCATTGCCGGCGGACAGCGGCACGATGGCATGCCAGGCGTCGTACATCGCCGGCCGCACGAGGTCGTTCATGGCCGCGTCGATCACCACGAATTTCTCATCGGCCTTGGTCAGCACGACCGTGGACAGCAGCAGCCCCGCCGGCCCCACCAGCCACCGCCCCGGCTCGACCATCAACTCGACATCCAGCCCGGCGAAGGCGCCACGCAGCGCGCCGGCGAAGGCGATCGGCGAGGCGCCGGAGTCGTCGCGATAGCCGATGCCCAGCCCCCCGCCGCAATCCACGCGCGCCACGCGCTGCCCGCCGGCGCGCAGGTCGCGCACCAGATCGGCGGCTCGGGCATATGCCGCGCGATACGGGGCGAAGGACAGGATCTGGCTGCCGATGTGCAGCGCGATGCCGACCGGCTCGATCCCCGGCAGGCTGGCCGCATGGGCGTACAGCGCCGCCGCTTCGGCATACGGAATGCCGAATTTGTTTTCCGCCTTGCCCGTGGTGATTTTCGCGTGCGTGCCCGCGTCCACGTCCGGGTTGATGCGCAGCGCCACCGGCGCCGTACGGCCCAAGGCGCGCGCCACCTCGGAGATCATCGCGAGTTCGGCGGCACTCTCGACATTAATCTGCCCCACGCCCTGCGCCAGCGCGAGCCGGAGTTCCGCGACGGTCTTGCCGACGCCGGAGAATACGATGTCCCGCGCGGCGATGCCGGCGTGGCGCGCGCGCGCGAACTCCCCCTCGCTGACCACGTCCGCCCCGGCCCCGCCGGCGGCGAAGATTTTCAGCACCGCGAGGTGATCGTTGGCTTTGACCGCGTAGTGGATATGTATAGGCAAGTCGGAGAGCGCGGATGTCAGCTCCGCCAGACGCCGCCGCATCGTGCCGGCGCCGTATACCCAGACGGGGGTGCCGAGCGCGTCGGCGACGGCGTTCAGGGGCACGTCCTCCAGCACCAGCCCGTCCATCGGATGCATGGACAGATGCGGGCGCGCGGCGATCAGCTCGGCGACGGCGGGATCGGCCTCGTCGGAGGCTTGGGCATGGACTTGCATCGTCGGAACCTAGGGGCGAGGAGTGGCGCGAGGCAAGGAAGACCGGCGTCAGTCGAAGCGTACCGCCGTGGTGTTGGCGCCACACAGCAGCACGCAGACCCGCTCGCCCGGCGCGGGCACGTAGCGGCCGGACAGCAGGGCTGCGAAGGCGGCAGCACCGCCCGGTTCGGCGACGACGCGAAGG
This sequence comes from Pseudomonadota bacterium, assembly GCA_021808185.1. GTDB lineage: Bacteria > Pseudomonadota > Alphaproteobacteria > Acetobacterales > Acetobacteraceae > CAJCJG01. Next base: position 4,311 of record JAKBCB010000087.1, on the reverse strand, counting down.
CCGTCCCACAACGCGGCCTGCGCCTGCCGGATGGCCGCGTCGGTCACCAGCACCGAGCCTGCCACATGTGCCTTCGCCAGCGGGAACATCAGGCTGCCGACCCGCGTGGCGCCGAGGCTGTCCGCGGCGATCCCGCCGACCTCGACATCCACCGGCCCGCCTGCGGCCAGCGCCGCGTGCAGCGCGGGCGCGGCTTGCGGCTCCACGCCCACCACCCGCACCCGCCCGGCGAACCACGCGGCGAGGCCGCCGATCAGCCCGCCGCCACCGACAGCGACCAGCAGCGTGTCGATGTCCGGCACATCCTGTTCGAGTTCGGCTCCGATCGTGCCCTGGCCGAGCAGGGTGTGCGGCGCGTCGTAGGCGTGCACCTGCATGGCGCCGGTGTGTTTTGCGTGTGCCTCGCTCGCGGCCAGTGCGTCCGCGTAGCGTTCGCCCACGATTATCAACTCCGCGCCGTAGCCGCGGATGCGGTCGAGCTTCGCGGGTGAGGCGATGCCGGGAACGAAGATGGCGGCGGGCACGCCGAGCCGTTGCGCGGCGAACGCCACCGCCGCGCCGTGGTTGCCGCCCGAGGCCGCCACCACGCCGGCGGGCGGGATGGGAAGGCTCAGCAACGTCGCCATCGCGCCCCGCGCCTTGAACGACCCCGTGTGCTGCAAGAATTCGAGCTTGAAGCGCACCGCGCCGAACGCGGCGCCGAAATCCTCGCCCTGCGCCGCGATCGTCGGCGTGCGGCGGATATAAGGGCGGATCAGCCGCTCGACGGCGGCGATGGCGTCGCGGTCGAGCATGGTCAGTAGGCCGGGTACGTTCGCGGATAGGTCACCTGATCCGCCGGCCCCGGCGGGCTGGGCGCCGCCTTCTTGCCGCAGGCGGCCAGCGCCAGCAACGCCGCGACGAGCAGCAGCGCCCCCCTCACGCCAGGTGCTCCAGCCAGCGTGCCGCCTGCCTGGCCACATTCTCCGGCGCGGTGCCGCCTTGGCTGGTGCGGGACCGGACGGACGCGTCCACCGTCAGCACGGAGAACACGTCCTGCGTGATGCGCGGCTCGGCCTCCCGCATCTCGGCGAGCGACAGGCCGGCCAGATCGACGCCGCGCGCCTCGGCCTGGGCCACCAGCCGGCCGGTGACGTGGTGCGCGTCGCGGAACGGCAGGCGCGGCACCCGCACCAGCCAGTCCGCCAGATCCGTGGCCGTGGCGAAGCCGGAGCCGGCGAACTCGCGCAGCCGCGCCAGATCCGGCCGCAGGTCGCGCACCATGCCGGCGGTGGCCGCGAGCGACAGCGCCAGCGCGTCGGCGGCGTCGAACACCGGTTCCTTGTCCTCCTGCATGTCCTTCGCGTAGGCGAGCGGCAGGCCCTTCATCACGGTCAGCAAGCCCACCAGCGCACCCGCGACGCGGCCGGTCTTGGCGCGCACCAGCTCGGCCGCATCCGGGTTGCGCTTCTGCGGCATGATCGAGCTGCCGGTGGTGAAGGCGTCCGACAGCCGCACGAAGCGGTACGGCGCACTGCACCAGATGACGATTTCTTCCGCCAGCCGCGACAGGTGCATGGCGCAGATCGACGCGGTGGAGAGGAATTCCAGCGCGAAGTCGCGGTCCGAGACGGCGTCCAGCGAGTTCGCGGTCGGCCGGTCGAAACCGAGGGCCTGGGCGGTTGCCTCGCGGTCGATGGGGAACGAGGTGCCGGCGAGGGCCGCCGAACCGAGCGGGCACTCGTTCAGGCGCTTGCGGCAATCCGCCAGCCGGCCCCGGTCCCGCGACAGCATTTCCACATACGCGAGGAAATGGTGGCCGAGGGTGACGGGTTGCGCGGTTTGCAGATGCGTGAAGCCGGGCATCGGATCCGCGGCGTGTTCCGCCGCCCGCGTCGCCAGCGCCCGCATGGTATCGGTGATCTGGGCCGCGAGCCCGTCGATGGCGTCGCGCACCCACAGGCGGAAATCGGTCGCCACCTGATCGTTGCGGCTGCGCCCGGTGTGCAGGCGCTTGCCGGCCTCGCCGATGCGTTCGGTCAGGCGCGCCTCGATATTCATGTGGATGTCCTCCAGCGCCTCCGTGAACGGGAAGCTGCCGGCCTCGATCTCGGCGGCGATCGCCTCTAGACCGCGCGCGATGTCGCGCTCATCTGTGGGCGCGATGATGCCGCACGCGGCCAGCATGGCGGCGTGGGCGAGGGAGCCGCGGATGTCCTGCCGCCAGAGGCGCTTGTCGAATCCGATGGAGGCGTTGATGTCCTGCATCACGGCGGCGGGTCCGGCGGCGAAGCGGCCCCCCCATTGCTGGTTGGCGGGCGTGGTGTGCAGGGTCTCGGTCAAGGGAGCGGTTCCATCATGGGAGTGACGACACGCCGCGCGGTGCTGAGCGGAGCGGCGCTGCTGGGCGGCGGGACGGTAGCGGCGGCGGCGTGGCTGCGCAAACCGGCCCCGACGATCTACACGCCGGTGGCCGAGCCGCAGGTGCTGCTGCAAGGCATGACCGCGCTGGTGCCGACCGAGCCACCGGCGCCGTTGCCGGATTTTTCGTTCTTGGACGGCGACGGGGCGCAGCACGCCTTGGCCGAGTTCGCGGGCAAGGGCGTGGTGCTGAATTTGTGGGCCACATGGTGCGTGCCGTGCGTCGCGGAAATGCCGTCGCTGGCCGCGCTGGCGGGCAGACTGGCCGGCTCCGGGATCGTGGTGCTGCCGCTGTCCACGGATCGTGGCGGGGCCCCGGTGGTAAAGAAATTCTTCGCCAGTCATGCCGTGAGCGGACTGGGTGTGTGGCTGGACCCGAAGGGCTCGGTGGCCGAGGCGCTGCACCTGCGCGGGCTGCCGACGACGCTGATCGTGGACCGCCAGGGGCGCGAGCGGGCGCGACTGGAAGGCGGCGCGGACTGGGCCGGGGCGGACGTGGTGGGGGCGGTGACGCGGCTCGTGGGGTAGCACCTCGCCACGCCGCCGGTTCCCGCGCGCGTCGGCTTCGGCTACCGTCCGCGCGACCTTGGGAGCCAATGCAATGAGTTTTTCCGGCATTTTCGCGCAGCTCGTCGCCCTGATCGGCGGCGTCACGGTGATGCTGCGCCGGATGCAGGGCGGCACGCCCGCGCAGGCCGTGGGCAGCACGCCGGCGATTCCGGCGGCAAGACCGCAAGGCAGCCTGCCGACGCTGAAAATGCCGACGGCCAAGGGCTGGGCGCGGGGACAGACGCCGGTCGCGGCCCCCGGCCTGCGCGTCAATGCCTTCGCCAGCGGCCTGAAGCATCCGCGCTGGATCAACGTGCTGCCGAATGGCGACGTGCTGGTGGCCGAGGCCCTGAGCACGCCCGGTGGCATCAGGACCGTCTTCGACTACGCCATGTTCAGCACGATGCAGCGCGCGGCCGCCGTGGGGGTCAGCCCGAACCGCATCACCCTGCTGCGCGACGCCGATGGCGACGGTGCGGCGGAAACCCGCGAGACCTTCCTCGACGGGCTGAACCAGCCCTTCGGCATGGCGCTGCTGGGCGAGACGTTCTACGTCGGCAACACCGATGGCGTCGTGGCCTTCCCCTATCCCGCCGGCGCGCGCCGCATCACCGGGCCGGGCCGCACCCTGGCCACCTTCAAGCCCGGCGGGCACTGGACGCGCAGCCTGCTGCCGAGCCCGGACGGACTGAAGCTTTACGTGGGCGTCGGCTCGTTGAGCAATATCGGCGACAACGGCATGGAGGCCGAGGAAGGCCGGGCCGCGATCTACGAACTCGATCTGGCCACGGGCGGCAACCGCATCTTCGCGGGGGGCCTGCGCAACCCGGTGGGTCTGGCCTGGGAGCCGACAACCGGCGTGCTGTGGACCGTGGTCAACGAGCGCGACGGGTTGGGCGACGAGACGCCGCCCGACTACCTGACCTCGGTGCGCGACGGCGGGTTCTACGGCTGGCCATACTGTTACTGGGGCCGCACGGTGGACGACCGGGTACCGCAGGACGCGGCGCTGGTGGCGAGGGCGATCACGCCTGACTACGCGCTGGGCGGGCACACCGCCTCGCTGGGCTTGTGCTGGCTGCCTGCCGGGACGCTGCCGGGCTTTCCGGACGGGATGGTGATCGGCCAGCACGGCTCCTGGAACCGCAGCACGCTGAGCGGGTATCGCGTGGTGTTCGTGCCGTTCACGGACGGCCGCCCCTCCGGGCCGCCGCGCGATATTCTGACCGGGTTCCTGGCCCCGGACGAGCGGGCCTCGTACGGGCGGCCGGTGGGGGTTGCGATCGGGCCGGACGGGTCGTTGCTGGTGGCGGACGACGTGGGGGATGTGATCTGGCGGGTGACGGGGGCGACGTAGCCGGG
>JAKBCB010000086.1 GCA_021808185.1 Pseudomonadota bacterium | reverse complement strand
AGCAAGCGGCGTCCGTTTCCACCGCGCGCCTCAATCGAACCCGGGGCGCTTACGCACCAGCAACTGCCGCTCGGCCGGCGGTGTCAGCGCGTCCATCTCCTCGCCGAACCAGCTTCGGAACGCGGCGATGGCGGTGCTGGCGTTCTGTTCGGGGCGGCCGGCGAATTCGAAATGCGTGTCGTCGAACAGCATGAACCCGCCAGGATGCAGCAGCGGCCAGCATAGCAGCGCGTCCTGGATGACGTATTTCGCCTCGTGCGCGCCGTCGATGTAGATGAAATCGAACCGCTCCTCGGCCAGCCGGCGCAGCCAGTCCTGCGAGCGGCCGACCAGCTTGCGGCACAGATGCGCCTGGCCGGTCGCGGCGACGTTGCGGTCGAACAATTCCTCCAGCGTGGCGCCGATGCCGCCGAGCCAGGCGGCGTGTTCGGAACTGCCCTGGAACGTGTCGATGCAGGTGAGCGATCCGCCGCGCGGTCCCACGATCTTGTCGAGCAGCCACGTCGCCGAGCTGCCCTGCCAACTGCCGATCTCCAGGCAATCGATCGGCTCGGCCAGGATCAGGCGGGCGAACCAGTCGGTCCAGGCGGGGATGTTGGCGGAGAAGTAGTCGTGCGTGAACACGTAGCCATTGTCAGGACTTTCGTGCCAGCCGAGGCAGGCATGCACGCGCCGCATCGCCTCCAGTGCCTTGTCCGGCTGGCCGAGGTCGCGATGCAGCGTGGCGAGGTTGTAGAACAGCCAATGATTGCCGGGATCGCGCGCGGCGGTGTCCCCGAGCAGGCGTACCGCCTCGGTCTTGCGGCCGAGGGCGGCGAGGCATTCGGCTTCCAGGCAGGCGAGCGGGCTCCAGATCGGCGAGTCCGGCCGATGGCCATCGCGCAGCCCGCGCAGCGCCAGCGCCGGGTCGCCGTCGTTCAACGCTTGGCGGCAGGCGTTGTAGAAGTCCCATTCCACGGTGGCGGTGCCTTGCTGTTCGCGGCGCGGCCGAACCCTATCGCGCGCCCGGCGGGGGCGGAAAGGGGACACCGGCCTCCATGCCCGGGGCTTGCGTCACGGGACGGAAACCCTTAGGAAGCGCTGCGTCGGTGACCATGGGTGCGTAGCTCAGCGGGAGAGCATCGCCTTCACACGGCGGGGGTCACAGGTTCAATCCCTGTCGCACCCACCATGGTTCCCACGCCGCGCGGACCGCGCCGCCCCCCCGACATCGGACTGCATCGCAATCGTGCCCGCGGCGAGCGGTAGGCGCCGGCCCGCTCCTCGCCTATCGTCGCGCGCCAGCATCTGGGGGCGACGAACCATGGCGGGGCACGGGGTGGGGACGAACCAGAAACATTTGCTGGTGCCACTGTCGATGGGCCGCGCAGGGCTCGATATCCTTGCCGCGCGCGCGGATGTGCGGGTGACGCGGTATGCCGCGTCCATCGCGCCGCAGGCGCTGCACGCGCTGCTCGCGGACGCGGCGGGCATCGCGCTGTCCTACACGCCGTTCCGGCGGGCCGAGCTGGCGGCGGCGCCGGGCTTGCGGGTGGTGGCGCGCATCGGTGTCGGCTTCGATGCGGTGGAGGTGCCGTCGCTGACCGAGCGTGGCATCCCGCTGATGGTCGCCGGCACCGCCAATTCCACCAGTGTTGCCGAGCAGGCGGTGTTCTTCATGCTGGCGCTGGCCAAGCGCGGGGCGGAGATGCAGCGGCGGATGCGCACGGGGATCGGGCACGACCGCTCCGGTGTGCTGCCGATGGAGGTCGCGGGCAAGACGGTGCTGATCGTCGGCTTCGGCCGCATCGGCTCGCGCACGGCGCCGCGCTGCCTCGCCTTCGGCATGACGGTGCTGGTGTACGACCCATACATGGCCCCCGCGACGATCCGCGCCGCCGGCTGCGAGCCGGTGGCCGACCTCGACGCCGCCTTGGGCCGGGCCGATTTCGTGACCATCCATTGCCCGAAGACCGCGCAGACCGTCGGCCTGTTCGGCGCCGCGCGGCTGGCGCGGATGCGCACGGGCGCGTTCCTGGTCAACACCGCGCGCGGCGGGATCGTGGACGAGGCGGCGCTGCACACCGCCATCGTCTCCGGCCACCTGGCCGGGGCGGGGCTGGATGTGTTCGACCCGGAGCCGCCGGACGCCGCGCATCCGCTGCTGCACCTGGAAAGCGTGATCGCGGCCCCGCACATGGCGGGCGTCACCGCCGAAGCCGTGGCGGCGATGGCGGTCGCCACGGCGCGCAACATGCTGAGCGTGCTCGACGGCGCACCCGCGCGGGAGAACGCGGTCAACCCTGAGGTGCTCGACCGGACGGGCTGAACCGGGCGGATGAGATTCGGGTTGAAGCCGCTGCCCGCGCGGTGCTGTGCTCTCGGCAACCAGATCGTCCGTGGGCGGTCAACGAGCGGGAGGATGGGCCTGATGAGCGGCACGCTGTTCAGCGATGTGCGGATCATCGACGGAGTATCCGCAACGTCGTACCCGGGCGAGGTCCTGGTCGAGGGTGAGCGCGTGGTCGCGGTGGCCCGCGCGCCGCAGACGCTGCCACGCAACGGGGTGGAGGTGATCGACGGGGCGGGCCGCACACTCATGCCGGGGCTGACCGAGGCGCACGCGCATCTGAGCTTTTGCGGCGCGCAGGATCTGCACGAGTTCACGCGCATTCCGGTGGAAGAACACCTCCTGCTGACCATCGAGAACGCGAAACTGCTGCTGGAGCGCGGCTTCACCAGTTGCTTCAGCGCCGCCGCCGCCAAGCCGCGTCTCGATGTCGTGGTGCGCAACGCCATCGACGCTGGCCGGTTCCCGGGGCCGCGCCTGCGCGCGGCGACGCAGGAGATGACGCCCTCGGGCAATCTCGGCGACCTCGACACCATCGAGCTGAGCCTGCCGCCGCAGGTGCGCTTTGCCGTGACCTGCGATTCGCCGGACGCTTTCCGCGCCGCCTGCCGCTTCGCCGCGCGCGAGGGTGTGGATACATTCAAGGTCAATGTCTCCGGCGACCGCGGGTTCGATGCCTGGGGGGCGGGGACCGACGCGACGGTCATTACCGATGAGGAACTGGCCACCGTCGTGCAGGTGGCGCGCGGCCGCGGCAAGCGGGTGGCGGCCCACGCGACCAGTGCCGCCTCGGTCAAGATGTGCGTCCGCCATCGGGTCGATGTGATCTACCACGCGGCCATGGCGGACGAGGAGGCGCTCGACCTGCTCGAGTCCGCCAAGGACTGGGTGTTCGTGGGCCCCACGATCGGCTTTCCCTACACGCTGACCCACGAAGCCGACCGCTACGGCGTGCATCACGACGCCGCCACGCGGCGCCGGCTGGAGGCGGAACTGGAGTCGATCGTCACCGTTTGCCAGGCGCTGCGCCGGCGCGGCATTCGCGTGCTGCCGGGTGGGGATTACGGCCTGTTCTGCAATCCGCAGGGCACCAACGCGCGCGACCTGGAGCATTTCGTCAAGCTGCTCGGCTACACGCCGATGGAGGCGATCCAGGCCGCGACCCGGCATGGCGGCGCGCTGATGGGCCGGCCGGACGAGCTTGGCCAGATCCGCGCGGGTTTCCTTGCCGACCTGCTGCTGGTCGATGGCGATCCGCTGGACGACATCGGCATTCTCCAGGACCCGGAGCGGCTGGACGGCATCATGAAGGGCGGGCGCTTCCACAAGCGTCCGCTGGAGGCACGGCGGCGCCTTCTGGCCGCCGAGTAGGGCGCGGCCTCAGGTCTGCCGGATCGCCACGGAATAGAAGAAGCGGTCCGCCGGCAGGACGCTGACGCTGACCAGCACCAGCCGCCGCCCGGTGCTGAAATAGCGCCGCGTGATCTCCAGCGCCGGCGCCCCCGCCTTCGCCTCGATCCGCGCGGCGATGTCCGCGCCGACCACGATCGCGCGGATGTCCTGCTGGATGTCGGTGATGGTGTTGCCGGTCTGCTTTTCGATGACCTGGAACAGCGCCGAGCGCAGCGCGGGTGGGATTTTCATCTGCTGGGCGATGCGGCCGCTGACATAGATATCCACCCAGGAGAACGGTCGCGCCTCGCCGTCGGCCGTGCGCGGGCCGGCCAGATGCAGCCAGCGATGGCCGGCGCGGCAGCCGAGCGCGGTGGCCAGCGTCCCCCGCGCCACCAGCGCCTGCGCGTGTTCGATCAGCAATTCGCTTTCCTGCGCGATCTCCAGCAGGTCGGCGACCGATGCCGCCGAATAGCTGAGCCGGCGCGCGCCGCTGCTGGCCTCGACGCGGGTGCCCACGCCCTTGCGGGCGAACAGCACGTTGTTCTGCCGCAGCAGGCCGGTGGCCTGCCGCACCGTCTGGCGGCTGACGCCGTACAGGCGGGACAGCTCGATCTCGGTCGGCAGCAGCGAGCCGATCGGGTAGGTGCCGGACTGGATCGCGTCCATCAGCGTCTTCGCCAGCGTCAGGTAGCGCGGCGTGGCCGAGCGCGCGGCAGCCCCGTCCGCTGCGGTCCCGGCCACCGCCGGGGCGGCCGGCGCATCGAGGCTGGCGAGCGGTGGCATGATTTTCCCCCCCCTCAAGCCGCCGGCCGAACGCAGACCAGGGGCCGATCGGCGCGGTTGCATGGTGGGATCGGAAGGGGCGCGCCGGCAAGGGGCGCGGGTCGGGCGGGCCGCCGGGGCGGCCCGCCCGTGCCGATTCAGGCCGCGGCTTGCATGCGCGCGCGGCGGCACTCCATCAGCGGCTGGATGCGCTGGCCGAACTCGTCCATGCCGACGATGAAGTCGTCGAAGGTCAGCATGATGCCCTTGGTGCCCGGCACGCTCGCCACCTCGTCGAGCATTTTCGCCACGTGGGCGTACGAACCGACCAGCGTGCCCATGTTGAAGTTCACCGCCCCCGCCGGCAGGTTGATCGACTTGGCGGTGGAGGATGCGTCGGCGTTGGTGTCCTTGCCGCCCTGCTCGGCCATCCACGCCAGCGCGTCCTTGTCCACGCCGTCGCGGTAATGGTTCCACTTGGCCATCGCCGCCTCGTCGGTCTCGGCCGCGATGATCATGAACAGCACGTAGGCGCCGACATCGCGGCCGGTCTTGGCGGCGGCGGCGAGCAGGCGCTCGTTGCCCGGCGCGTAGGCGGTCGGCGTGTTCAGGCCGGAGCCGAGCACGAAATTGAAGTCGGCGTATTCGGCGGCGAACTCCATGCCCCGCCCGCTCTGCCCGGCGGCGACGATGGGAATCGGATGCGCCGGCCGCGGCTCCATCTTGCAGTCGTCGAGCGTGAAGTACTTGCCCTTGAAGCTGTATGAGCCATTCGCCCACAGCGCCTGCATGATCTGCACGTATTCCGAGGAATAGTCGTAACGCTCGGCGAAGTAATGGTCGCCCGGCCACAGCCCCATCTGTTCGTATTCGGCCGCCTGCCAGCCGGAAACGATGTTGATGCCGAAGCGACCGCCGGAGATGCTGTCGATCGTGGTCGCCATGCGCGCGACGATGGCCGGCGGCAGGGTCAGCACCGCCGTCGAGGCAAACAGCTTGATCTTCTCGGTGACGGCGGCGAGGCCCGCCATCAGGGTGAAGGATTCCAGATTGTAGTCCCAGAACTCGGTCTTGCCGCCGAAGCCGCGCAGCTTGATCATCGAGAGCGCGAAATCCAGCCCGTACGCCTCGGCCTTCTGCACGCAGCGTTTGTTCAGATCGAAGCTCGGCTTGTACTGCGGCGAATTTTCGGAAATCAGCCAGCCGTTGTTGCCGATGGGAATGAAGACGCCGATGTCCATGGGTGCTTCCTGGGTGAGCGGAGAAGCCCGGCAAGCTGCAAGACCGGTGCCAGGGCGATCGCGGCCGGACGAAGCGGGGTCGCAACGCGGCGCATAAGTCCGCACATATGCCGGCGCCTACGGTGCGGCCGCCCGCATCCTGCGGAAAGAACGGGCACCGCGCGCGGCACTTGCCTGCTTCCTTGGCAGCCTCGCGGCCCTCGTTGACTCTTTGGGAGTATGCCAAACTTCGGTATCGAACGGACGGGGAAACGCATGCGCACACAAGTCGCCATCATCGGGGCCGGGCCGGCGGGGCTGCTGCTGGCCAGGCTGCTGGAAAATGCCGGCATCGACGTGCTGGTGCTGGAACGTCGCGCCCCGGACTACGTGCTGGGCCGCATCCGGGCGGGCGTGCTGGAACAGGGGACGGTCGATCTGGTCGAACAGGCCGGCGTGGCGGCCCGGATGCGCGCCGAGGGGCTGCCACACGAAGGCATCGAGTTGCAGTTCGACGGCGATCCGCTGCGCATCGACCTGCGGCAGCGCAGCGGCGGCAAGCAGGTGCTGGTCTATGGGCAGACCGAACTGACCCGCGACCTGATGCAGGCCCGCGCCGAAGCCGGGACGGCCAGCGTCTACGAGGCTGAGGACGTGACCCTGGCGGACTTCGATACCGCGCATCCTCGCGTCACGTACCGGCATGGCGGGGCGACGCACGCCGTCGAATGCGACTTCATCGCCGGCTGCGACGGGTTCCACGGGGTTGCACGCGCCAGCGTTCCCGCCAGGGCGATCGAGCTGTTCGAGCGCGTCTATCCGTTCGGCTGGCTCGGGGTGATGGCGGACGTGCCGCCGGTGCGCGACGAACTGATCTACGCGCATCATGCGCGCGGCTTCGCGCTGTGTTCCATGCGCAGCCGCACCCGCGTGCGCTGCTACGTGCAATGCCCGCTCGACACCGACATCGCGGACTGGAGCGACGCGCGGTTCTGGGACGAGTTGCGCAGCCGGCTCGATCCCTCGGTGGCCGAGGCGATGCGGACCGGCCCCTCGATCGAGAAATCGGTGGCGCCGCTGCGCAGCTTCGTGGCCGAGCCGCTGCGCTTCGGGCGGCTGTTCCTGGCGGGCGACGCCGCGCATATCGTGCCCCCGACCGGGGCCAAGGGGCTGAACCTCGCCGCCAGCGATGTGCGCTATCTGGCCGAGGCGCTGGTCGGCCATTACCGGGACAAATCCGACGCGGGCCTCGATGGCTACTCGGCGCGGGCGCTGGCGCGCATCTGGAAGGCCGAGCGGTTCTCCTGGTGGATGACCAAGCTGCTGCACAGTTTCCCGGAGGATGGCGCCTTCGACCGCCGGGTGCAGCGCGCGGAGTTCGACTATCTCGCAGGCTCGGCCGCGGCGCAGACGGCGCTGGCGGAGAATTATGTCGGGCTGCCGGTCTAGCGCGCGCCCGCTGCCATTTCCGGCCGCGGGCGGCTAAGCTCGCCGCCGGAACACGGGAGGCGGGATGAGCGTCGGTTGGTCGGAGCTGGTGCGCGGCGGCAATGGCGGGCGCACGGCCGTGGTGGGCGGCGGCATGATCCTGCACGCGCTGAACACGTTCATCGTCACCACGATCCTGCCCTCGGTGGTGCGCGACATCGGCGGGCTGCGCTATTTCGCCTGGAGCACGGTGCTCTACGTCGTGGCCTCCCTGCTCGGCGGCGCCTGGTGCGCGCGGCTGCTGGGGGCCGTGGGGGTGCGCAATGCCTACCGGATGGCGCTGCTCGCGTTTGCCGCCGGCTCGGTCGCCTGCGCGCTGGCGCCGGCGATGCCGGTGCTGCTGCTGGGGCGGTTCGTGCAGGGGCTCGCGGCCGGCACCCTCTCGGCGCTCTCGTTCACCCTGGTCCGCACCCTGTTCCCCGAGCGGCTGTGGCCGCGCGCGCTGAGTGTCGTCTCCGTGGCCTGGGGGGTGGCGACGCTGCTCGGCCCCGCCGTGGGCGGCGTGTTCGCGCAATGGGGCGCGTGGCGGGCGGCGTTCTGGAGCGTGGCGGCGGCCGCTCCCCTGTTGCTGCTGCTGGTGGAGGTCTCGCTGCCCCGCCAGATGCGCCGCCCGGCGGCGCCGGCGACGCGCATGGCGTTCGTCTCGCTCGGCATCCTGGCCGGCAGCGTGCTCGCGGTCTCGGCCGGCAGCACCACGGCCAATCCGGTGTTCAACGCGGCGGGCGTGGTGGTGGCGCTGGCGGGGCTGGCGGTGTTCGCGCGGCGGGAAGCGGGCGGCGGTCCCCGGGTGCTGCCGCACGGAGCGACCAGCCCGTCCTCGCCGCTCAGTGCCGTGTATGGCGCGATGGTGCTGCTGATCTGCGGCGTCACGCCGGAGATTTTCGTGCCGTATTTCCTGCAAATGCTGCACGGCCTGTCGCCGCTGCACGCGGGTTACCTGTCGGCACTCATGGCGGCGGGCTGGACGCTGGGCTCGGTGGCCACATCCGGCGCCGGCTCCGTCCGCGCGCGGGCCAGTCTCACGGTCGGGCCGGTGGTGCTGGCGGCGGGGCTGGCCGCGCTCGCGCTGCTGATGCCGCAAGCCGGGGGGGCGGCGCTGGACTTGCTGCCGATCGGCGCCGGGTTGCTGGGCATGGGCTTCGGCATCGGCGTTACCTGGCCGCATCTCGGTGCCCGCGTGTTCGGCTTCGCGCTTGAGAGCGACCGCGAACTCGCCGGCGCCTCGATCACCATGGTGGTGATGGTGGGCAATGCGTTCGGCTCGGCGCTGGGCGGCATGGTGACCAATCTGGGCGGGCTGCTGGTGCCGGGCGGGCCGACGGGCGCGACGACGGCCTCGGCATGGCTGTTCAGTGCCTTCCTGGCCGCGCCCTTGCTCGCGGCGCTGGCGATCCGGCGCTTGCCGGTGCAGGTGCGCCCGGTGGCGGCGCAATGAGCCCGCTTCCGCCGCTGCCGTTCCGCGTCTTTCCCAACCCGCGCGCCGGCACGCCGGGAACCGTGGTGCTCAGCGAGGCAGGGTTCCGCCGCGCCCGCGCCGAGATCGCTTCCTGGCCCGGCTACGCGCCGACGCCGCTGCGCGACCTGCCGTGGGCGGCGCGGGCGGCGGGGGTCGCGGCCGTCCGGCTGAAGGACGAGGGGGGCCGGTTCGGGCTTGGTAGTTTCAAGGCGCTCGGCGGTGCCTGGGCGGTGGCACAGGTGCTGACGCACGAACTCGCCCGCCAGGGCCACGCCAAGGCCGCGGCCTGCGCCGAGCTGGAGGCCGGCCGCTACGCCGAGGCCACGGCCGGCATCACCGTCACCTGCGCCACGGATGGCAACCATGGCCGCTCGGTTGCCTGGGGGGCGCGGCGGTTCGGCTGCGCCTGCGTGATCTTCGTGCACGAAACGGTCAGCCAGGGCCGCATCGACGCCATTGCCCACTACGGCGCCGAGGTGCGGGTGGTGCCCGGCACCTACGACGACGCGGTGCGCGCGGCGGCCCGCGCGGCGCGGGAGCACGGCTGGTTCGTCGTCTCCGATACCTCGTGGGAGGGGTACACCAGCGTCCCTGTCGATGTGATGCAGGGCTATCGGCTGATGCCCGACGAGGCGCTCGACCAGTGGGAAGGCGCGCCGCCGACGCATGTCTTCATCCAGGGCGGTGTCGGTGGTGTCGCCGCCGCCGTCTCCGTGCAAATGCGCGCCCGGTGCTCGCCGGCGCCCGCACTGGTGGTCGCCGAGCCGGACCGCGCCGCCTGCCTGCTGGCCAGCGCCGAGGTGGGCGAGCCGGTGGCGATCCCGGGCGATCTGGACACGCTGATGGCGGGCCTCGCCTGCGGCGAGCCGAGCCTGCTCGCATGGCGCGAACTGGAACGCGCCGCCGCCGCCTTCATGGCGGTGCCGGACGAGGCGGCCATCGCCTGCATGCGCCTGCTGGCGGGCCACGGCGTCGTGATCGGCGAATCCGGGGTCGCGGGCCTCGCCGCCCTGCTGCTCGCCGCAGCCGATCCGGCGGCACGGGAGGCACTCGGCCTGACCGCGGACAGCCGCGTGCTGCTGTTCGGCACCGAGGGCGCGACCGATCCCGAGCTGTACGTGCGGCTGCTCGCCCAATCCGGCTGATCCGCCGGTTGCCGGTGGGGCAGCGATGTTGTCATACTCGCCGCGTTCTGGAGGGCCCGCCATGGACGACGTGTTTGCCCGCCGCGACCTGATCGACCCGGCCGAATTGCGCCGCCTGTGCGAACCCTCCGACCGCGCGGGGTTCGTGCAACTCGGCGGCCACGCGGCGCTGATCGCGCTGGCCGCGCTGGCGCTGCACGCGACGCTGGGCACGGCCTGGGCGGTGATCCCGTTCCTGGCCCTCGGCGTGCTGCTGAATTTCCTTTACGCGGGGCAGCACGAACTCAGCCACTGGACGGTGTTCCGCACGCGCTGGCTGAACGAATGGGTGGGGCGGCTGTTCGGCTTCGTGCTGTTCTATCCACGCACCTTCGACCAGATCCAGCACGGCGCGCATCATCGCTGGACGCAGGAATGGGCGCGCGACGGCGAACTCGCCCGGCCACGCTACACGCGGTTTTCCTATCTGATGTGGCTGCTCGGCCCGAGCTACTGGTATTCGCGCATCGCGCGCATCCTGCGCCTGGCGGCGGGCAACGTCGGCGAGCCGTATATCCCGGCCAACCGCAAGGCCGAGATCGTCCGAGAAGCACGCTGGCATGTCGCGGGTTACGCGCTGATCGCGGCCGTTTCCGTCTGGGCCGGAAGCTGGGCGGCGGTGACGTACTGGCTGGCGCCGATGCTGCTGACCAAGGTCGCGCACCAGTTGCAGAACACCATCGAGCATCTCGGCCTGCCGCACGGCCCGAACATCCTGGAGAACACGCGCAGCACGCGCACCAACGCGGTGCTGCGCTTCCTGTGCTGGAACATGCAGTACCACACGGCGCATCACGCCTTCCCCGGGGTGCCGTTCCACCGCCTGCCGGACCTGCACCGCGCCTTGTTCACCGCGCGCGGCGCCGCGCCGCCGATGATGGGCTACCTCGAATTCCAGCGCGCGG
>JAKBCB010000085.1 GCA_021808185.1 Pseudomonadota bacterium | reverse complement strand
GGAGCTGGCGCTGCAACTGCCATTCCACGGCCAGGGCGAGATTGGCGACGTTCGCCTCGGCGTGGAACTGCGCCTCCCGCTCCCCGGTGCCGATGGAGGCGAGGGTAAAGGTCCATGTGACCAGCGCGAGCAGCATGGCGGCGGCGGCGATCGCCAGTTGCAGCGCGACGATGCGCCTGGGCTGCCCCTTCATCGGCCGGGCCGGCGGGCCGGCGCGGCGCCGCCGGGACATGGGTCGATGCTCACGCGCATTCACCTCGATCGGCCAGGCCGGCGCGCGGCGGGGATTCCGCGCAGTCTGGAACGGCCGGAGCCTACGGAACCGCCCCGCGTGCATGCAACCGCCGATCCGCCGCGCGGCGCATGCCTGCCGCCGCCACGGCGGCTTGATAGCCCGCCGGAGAGGTGGGAGAACCCCGTGCTCCGGGCGCGCCGGCATGGCCGCGCCGGATGCCTTTTTGGGCGACGGTTTTACACGAGGATGGAATGGCAAAGATCAAGGTGAAGACCCCGGTCGTGGAACTCGACGGGGACGAGATGACGCGCATCATCTGGGGCTTCATCAAGGACAAGCTGATCCTGCCGTACCTCGACATCGACCTGAAATACTACGACCTCGGCATCGAGTACCGCGACAAGACCGACGATCAGGTGACGGTGGACGCGGCCCACGCCATCAAGCAGTACGGCGTCGGCGTGAAATGCGCGACCATCACGCCGGACGAGGCGCGGGTGGCCGAGTTCGGGCTGAAGAAGATGTGGCGCAGCCCGAACGGCACCATCCGCAACATCCTGGACGGCACCATCTTCCGCGAGCCGATCATCTGCAAGAACGTGCCGCGCCTCGTGCCGCACTGGACGCAGCCGATCGTCATCGGCCGCCACGCCTATGGCGACATCTATCGCGCGGTGGAAACGAAGATCCCCGGTCCCGGCAAGGTCACGCTGCAATACCACCCGGCCGGCGGCGGCGAGCCGACGATCCTGGAGGTGCACGACTTCAAGGGGCCGGGCGTGACGCTGGGGATGCACAACACCCGCGCCTCCATCGAGGGGTTCGCCCGCGCCAGCCTCAACTACGGCCTGCTGCGCAAATACCCGGTGTACCTGTCCACCAAGAACACAATCCTGAAAGCCTATGACGGCATGTTCAAGGACGTGTTCGCCGAGATCTACGCCGCCGAGTTCAAGGCCGAGTACGAAAAACTCGGACTGACCTACGAGCACCGCCTGATCGACGACATGGTGGCCAGCGCGCTGAAATGGACCGGCGGCTATGTCTGGGCCTGCAAGAACTACGACGGCGATGTGGAAAGCGACATCGTGGCACAGGGCTTCGGCAGCCTCGGCCTGATGACCAGCGTGCTCATGTCGCCGGACGGCAAGACGGTCGAGAGCGAGGCGGCGCACGGCACGGTGACGCGCCACTACCGCGAGCACCAGAAGGGCCGCGAGACCAGCACCAACCCGATCGCCTCGATCTTCGCCTGGACGCGCGGCCTCGCCTATCGCGGCCAGTTCGACGCAACCCCCGACGTGACCGCGTTCGCCAACACGCTGGAGCGCGTGTGCATCGAGACGGTGGAAAGCGGGTTCATGACGAAGGATCTCGCCTCGCTGGTCGGGCGCGAGCAGAAATGGCTGAACACGCAGGATTTCCTCTCGAAGATCGACGAGAACCTGAAGACCGCGATGGCGAAAGCCTGACCGGCTCCGGTTGCGCGCCCCGCCATGCCGCCCTACCTGCGTCGGCAACCCAAGGCAGACGCGGGAGGGCGGGATGGACGGGGCTTGCGATCACGGCTTGACTGGGTTGGCGCCGGCCACGCTCGCGCGGCGCGGCTTCGTGATGAGCAGCCTGATCACGGGCCTCACGCTCGCCACAACCCGGGTGGAAGCACAGACGATCCACACCGACGCGCGGGGGATCGTCGCGGCGGAAACCAAGATCCCGGTCTCGGACGGCATGCTGCCCGCCTATGTCGCGCACCCCCAGGGTGCGGGGCCGTTCCCGACGGTGCTGGTGATCGAAGAGATCTTCGGCGTTCACGACTACATCAAGGACATCTGCCGCCGGCTCGCCCATGCCGGCTACCTCGCCGTGGCCCCAGAGCTATATGCGCGCCTCGGCGATCTCTCGAAAATGACCGATGTCGGCCAGATCATTCACGACGTCATCCTCAAGGCGCCGGACGCGACGCTGTTCGCCGACCTCGACGCGACGGCGGCCTGGGCGGCGGCGAATGGCGGCGATGCGGCGCGGCTCGCGGTGACGGGATTCTGCCGAGGGGGCCGGCATACCTGGATGTATGCGACCCACAACCCGACCCTGCGCGCCGCCGTTGCCTGGTACGGGCCGGTGGTCGGCCCGACGAGTGCCATTCAGCCCGCCACCCCGACGGACGTGGCCGACAAACTGCTCTGCCCGCTGCTCGGCCTGTATGGCGGGCAGGATAAGGGCATCAACATGACGGATGTCGTGGCGGCCGCGACCAAGGCGAAGGCCGCCGGCAAGGAAGTGGATGTCGTCATCTACCCCGACGCGGGGCACGGATTTCACGCCGACTACCGCCCCAGCTACCAGGCGGCGGCGGCCAGCGATGGCTGGCGGCGCATGCTCGAATGGTTTCACGGCCACGGCGTCTGACCGTGGCCGTCCGGCGCGCGCCCGCGCCGTGGCCGTCTGGCGCGCGCCCGCGCCGTGGCTCAGTCGTCGCGGTGCACGCGCTCCATGCGCTCGTGCCGCTCCTGCGCCTCGATCGACAGGGTGGCGATCGGGCGGGCTTCCAGCCGCTTGAGGCCGATCGGCTCGCCGGTTTCCTCGCAGAAGCCGTATGTGCCGTTCTCGATGCGCTGCATCGCCTGATCGATCTTGGCGATCAGCTTGCGCGCCCGGTCGCGGGTGCGCAGCTCCAGCGCCCGGTCGGTCTCCACGCTGGCGCGGTCGGTGATATCGGCTTCATGGATGCCGCCCTCGGACAGGCTGGCGAGGGTTCCGTCCGCGTCTCGCAACAAATCCGTGCGCCAGCGCAGCAGTTTCTGCCGGAAATACTCGACTTGCAGCGGGTTCATGAACTCTTCGGTATCGGCGGGTCGGTAGTCCGGCGGCAGCGTGACCATCATGCGGAGCGATCCTGCGTCCTATCGGTGATGGCCCTCCCCTTGGTCCGCCCCCGGGATGGGGCCGCCCGTTGGAGAGCCGCGCCCCGCGGCCAGCGGCGAACCGCCGACCTCAAGGCCTTGAGTTGCGGGGCTTATAGCCACGCCAACCGGGCTCGCCAAGGGCAGACGGCAGGTTCCGCGCGCGGGCGGGGTCAAAGGGCGCCGTAGCGCGCCGCCTCGACCCGGGCGCGCAGCACGATCGCGCTCACCACGTCGCGCAGGCGCGGGTCCGCCGCCTCCGGCACCGAATCGGCCATGTCGGCGAGGCGGGCCAGCCGGGCCGGGTCCGGCGCGCCGGACAGCAGGTCGCGCTGCAAGGCGGCCAGTTCCTCCAGCAGGTCGCGGCCGCGCCGCCGCGCGCCCCGGTCGCGCACCGTCCCGCCGTCCAGTTCCTCCTGCAAGGCGAGCAGGCCGGCAAGCGAGGCTTCCGCCACGTCCTCAGCCTCGCCGGCGGCGGTGCCGGCGGTGGGGGCGGCGGGGCCGTCGGCCACGTGAAACCCCGCGCCGCGGGCACGGCCCCGCGCCTGCGCCGCGCCGACGATGCCGGTGGGGCCTATGCCGTTGATCGGGTCCATCGCCGCTCTCCTCGTTTCCTGCGCCATCCGCCCGGCTTGGTGTGCCGCCCGGCAGGTCCTGCCGGGGGGCAACCCCCGCCCACGCCCGGTTTTCCGCCACCACGCCGCTGGCACGGGGCTTGCGCTTCCTGCCGGACGGTCCGGTCGGGCGAACGCGCCACGGCCGGACCCTGGGCGCAAATGCTTGACGAGCGGTGACACAAGCGAGGCTTCGACGGTGCTGCGGCGGTTCCCCTTGTTGGCGACGATCCTGCTGGCCGTGGCGCTGCTCGCCGCCGCGCGGCCGGCTTGCGCCCAGGTGCGGGTCAAGGACATCGCCGATGTCGAGGGGGTGCGCGACAACCAGCTTGTCGGCTACGGGCTCGTGGTCGGGCTGAACGGCACCGGCGACAAGCTCGATTCGGCCGTGTTCACCCGTGAATCGCTGGTCACGATGCTGGAGCGGCTGGGCGTGAACGTGCGCGACCAGATCACCAAGCTGTCCACCAAGAACATCGCGGCGGTGATGGTGACGGCGAATTTCCCGGCCTTCGCGCGCCTGGGCAGCCGCATCGACGTCGCCGTCTCGGCCCTCGGCGATGCGTCCGACCTCACCGGCGGCACCCTGCTGGTCACGCCGCTGCTCGGCGCCGACGGCAACGTGTACGCGGTCGGGCAAGGCGCGCTGACCACCGGCGCCATCGCCGCCAAGGGGGCGGCCGCGTCCGTCACCCGGGGGGTGCCCACCGCCGCGCGCATCGCCAACGGTGCCACCGTCGAGCGCGAGGAACCCTATGTGCTCGCCGCCCATCCGGCGGTGCATCTGACGCTGCGCAACCCGGATCTGACCACGGCGCGGCGGATCGAGGCGGCGATCAACACGGCGCTCGCCGGCGCGCCCGCCCGCGCGCTGGACCCGCGCACCGTGACCCTGGACCTGAGCGGGCGCGACGTGGTCGCGGAACTGGCACGGGTCGAGGAATTGCGCGTCGAGCCGGACATGGCCGCGATCGTGGTCGTGGACGAGGCCAGCGGCACCATCGTCATGGGCTCGAACGTGCGCATCAGCACGGTGGCCATCGCGCAGGGCAATCTGACGATCCGCGTCACCGAAACGCCCGAAGTCGCGCAGCCCAACGCCTTCGGCGGCGGCAGCACCGTGGTGGTGAACCGCACCGACATCCAGGTGAACGACAACGCCGACAAGAAGCTCGGCATCCTGCGCGGCAGCCTGACGCTGCGCGACCTGGTGGCCGGGCTGAACGCGCTCGGCATCGGGCCGCGCGACATGATCAGCATCCTGCAATCCATCAAGGCGGCCGGGGCGCTCCAGGCCGATCTGGAGATCCGCTGATGCCGCTCGCCGTGACCCTGCCGCTCCAGCCCGCGACGCAGGCACCCGCGGCGCTGCGACAGGCGGCGCAGGCGTTCGAGGCGAACGCGCTGAACGAACTGCTCAAGCCGATGTTCGACACGGTGGACAGCGCGCACGGCGCCTTCGGCGGCGGCGATGGCGAGGAAGCGTGGCGGCCGATGCTGGTGGACGCGGTGGCCAAGCAGATCGCGGCGCATGGCGGGCTGGGGCTCGCGGCGCCGGTGTTGCGGCAAATGATGCAAATGCAGGAGACGGCACGATGAAACCGGAGATGATCACGGCGGCGGAAGCCCTGGCGGACACCCTGGAGCGTGAGAACGCGGCGCTGGCGGCGATGGATCTGGCCGGTGCCGCGGCGCTGTATCCCAGCAAGGACGCGGCCACCACGACGTTCGTGGCCGCACAGCAGCGGCTGGGCGACACCATGGCCTCGGCTTTGGATGCCGAGCAGCAGCGGCTGGCGCGGCATCTCACCGACCGGCTGCGGGCGCTGGCCGAGGAAAACCGCCGGCTGCTGGAGCAGGCGATCCAGGTGCAGGGCCATGTCGTGGGCACCATCGCGCGCGCCGTCTCCCAGATGGCGCCGCGCGCGCAGGCCCCGCGCTACGGCGCGCGTGGCGCGATGGCGGAGACCCGCCGGCAGCCGCCGGTGATGCTCTCCGCCAGGGCCTGACCCGAATACGGGGCTTTACGCTGTCTCGGGCGGGCCGGGCATGCTATTGCGCGCCCGATGGCAACGATCAGCGACGCGACGCCGAGCGAGGAGACATGGTCCGGTCTGCTCGCGCGGCGGGCCGAGGATGCCGGGCAATCATCGCTGTACGGCCCGCTGCTCGCGGCCGCCAGCGCGCCGGATGGCTGCTTCGTGCTGGGGCGGCTCGCGCAAAGCCTGGACGGGCGCATCGCCACCGGCAGCGGGGCGAGCTTCTGGATCAGCGGGCCGGGCGACGTGCTGCACACGCACCGGCTGCGCGCGCTGTTCGACGCCATCGTGGTCGGTGCCGCGACCGTGCGGGCGGATGACCCCCTGCTGACCACCCGCCTCTGCCCTGGCCCCTCGCCGGTGCGCGTGGTGCTGGACGCCGGCCGCAGGCTCGGCGCCGACCGGCGCGTGTTCGGCCCCGATGGTCCGCCCACGCTGCTGCTCTGCGCCGAGGATGCCACCGGGCCGGAGCGGCTGGGGGCGGCCGAAATCGTGCGCCTGCCGCGCGCGGCGGCGGGGGAGGCGTTGCCGCCCGCCGCGATCCTGGCGGCGCTGGCCGCGCGCGGGCTGCGGCGGGTATTCGTGGAAGGCGGCGGCGTCACCGTCTCGCGCTTTCTCGCGGCCGGGGCGCTGGACCGGCTGCACGTCACCGTGGCCCCGCTGCTGCTCGGCGCGGGGATTCCGGGCTTCACCCTGCCCTGCCCGGAACGCCCGGCGGACGGCATGAAGCTGCGCTGGGCGCTGCACCGGCTCGGCGAGGATCTGCTGTTCGACATTCCGCTGCACCGCGCCCGCCCGCCGGCATGCCGCTGACCGCGCGCGCCTTCTGGACCATCGCCCCCGGCATCGGCGAGATCCGTGCGGAGGCGGTGCCCGCCCCCGGCGCCGGCGAGATCCGTGTGCGCGCGCTCGCCAGCGGCATTTCGCGCGGGACCGAGGCAACCGTGTTCGCCGGGCGGGTGCCGCCGAGCCAGTACGACGCCATGCGCGCGCCGCTGATGGGCGGCGCGTTCCCGTTCCCGGTGAAGTACGGATACGCCGTGGTCGGCCGCGCGGAGGACGGCACGCGCGTCTTTGTCCTGCATCCGCATCAGGATGTCTTCGTCGCTCCTGCCGCGATGTGCGTCCCCGTGCCGGACCCGGTGCCCACGCCGCGCGCCGTGCTCGCCGCCAACATGGAGACCGCGCTCAATATCTGCTGGGACGCGGCGCCGCTCGCGGGCGAACGGATTCTGGTCATCGGCGCGGGCGTGGTCGGCCTGCTCGCGGCGGCCCTGCTGGGGCGCGTGCCGGCCGCGCGCGTCACGGTGGTGGACATCGACCCCTCGCGCGCGGCGCTGGCGGAAGCATTCGGCTGCGGCTTCGCAACGCCCGCGACCGCGCCGGCGGATCAGGAACTGATCGTCCACGCCTCCGGCAGCGAGTCCGGGCTGCGCCTCGCGCTCGATCGTGCCGCCTTCGAGGGCCGTATCGTCGAGGCAAGCTGGTTCGCCGACCGGATGCCCGCGCTGCCATTGGGCGAGGCGTTCCATCCGCGACGCCTGCGGCTGATCTCATGCCAGGTAGGCGGCATCGCCACCCCGATGCGCGGCAGGCGCACACATCGCGAGCGGCTGGCCACCGCGCTGTCGCTGCTCTCGGACCCGGCGTTCGACGCGCTGCTCGAACCACCCGTCGGTTTCAATGACCTGCCCGCCGCGATGCCGCGCCTGCTGCGCGGCGGGCTGTGCCATGTCGTGCGCTACGCGGAGGATTAACCCTCCACGTCGAAGCGAATCCCCTGCGCCAGCGGCAGCGCGCGCGAGTAGTTCACCGTGTTGGTGGCGCGGCGCATATACGCCTTCCACGCATCCGAGCCGGACTCGCGCCCGCCGCCCGTCTCCTTCTCGCCACCGAATGCGCCGCCGATCTCGGCACCCGAGGGGCCGATATTGACGTTGACGATGCCGCAATCGCTGCCGACGGCGGACATGAAGGTCTCCGCCTCGCGCAGATCGGTGGTGAAGATCGAGGACGCCAATCCCTGCGGCACCGCGTTGTGCAGCGCGATGGCGTCGGCCAGATCGCTGTAGCGCATCACATAGAGTATCGGCGCGAAGGTCTCGTGCGCGACGATGTCGGTCTGCGCCGGCATCTCGGCCAGCGCCGGATGCACATAGAACCCGCCGTCGCAGCCCGCCACGCCCGCGCGCTCGCCGCCCGTGACCTGTCCGCCCTGGGCGCGGGCGGCATCGAGGGCCGCCTGCATCGCGGTGAACGCGGCGCCGTCGATCAGCGGGCCGACCAGCGTGCCATCGGTCAGCGGGTTTCCGACCGGAACGGAGCCATAGGCGCGCCGCAGCCGGGGCACCAGCGTGTCGTAAATGCTGTCGTGCACGAACAGCCGCCGCAGCGAGGTGCAACGCTGGCCCGCCGTGCCGACGGCGGCAAACAGGATCGCCCGCACGGCGAGACCGAGATCGGCCGACGGCGCCACGATCATGCCGTTGTTGCCGCCCAGTTCCAGCAACGCCCGCGCAAACCGGCCCGCCAGACGCGGCGCCACCGCGCGGCCCATGCGGGTGGACCCCGTGGCCGAGACCAGCGGCACCCGCGCGTCGTCCACCAGCACCTCGCCCACCGCGGCACCGCCGATCACCACCTCGACCAGCCCCTCCGGCACGTCGCCCATGCGCGCCGCGGCACGGCGCAGCAGCGCCGCCGAGGCCAGCGCCGTCAGGGGGGTTTTCTCCGAGGGCTTCCACACCACGGCGTTGCCGCACACCAGCGCGAGCGCCGTGTTCCAGGACCAGACCGCGACCGGGAAGTTGAAGGCGGAAATCACGCCGACCACGCCGAGCGGATGCCAGGTCTCGCGCATCGCGTGGCCGGGACGCTCGGTGGCGATGGTCAGGCCGTACAACTGCCGCGACAGGCCGACGGCGAAATCGCAGATGTCGATCATCTCCTGGACTTCGCCGGCCCCCTCCTGCGGGATTTTGCCGGCCTCCAGCGTGACCAATCGGCCGAGTGCCGCCTTGTGGGCGCGCAGTTCCTCGCCGAACAGCCGCACCAGTTCGCCACGGCGCGGGGCAGGAACCTCGCGCCACGCCAGGAACGCCGCGTGCGCGCGCCCGATCGCGGCGGACACGTCGGCGGCCGAGTGCTCGGCCAGCCGGCCGATCTCCGCCCCGTCGATCGGCGAGCGCACCACGCGCGCCCCGCCGGTGGCTGTGCCGACACCCAACTGCTCCAGCAGGGCGACGGCTTCGGCTTGCGTGGCGGAGGCGGTCATGGTGGTTCTCCCGGGATGCGGCGGCGAAGCGGTATCGCCAAGGTGCCGCCGAGGCAATCCCACCCTTGCTGCGCGCGGCCGGCGCAGCAGCTACAAGGCGCACCGACCGCCCGAAGCGAGGACCCATGTTCAGCTTGACCGTCTGCGACCACATCATGATCGCGCACAGCTTCTCCGGCGCCGAGTTCGGCCCGGCGCAGCGCGTGCACGGCGCCACGTTTGTCGTGGAGGCCGAGTTTCGCGCGGAAAAGCTCGACCGGCTCAACCTGCTGATCGACATCGCCCTGGCGCGGCAAGAACTCCGCCGCATCCTGGACGACGTGGACTATCGCAACCTGGACTCGGTGGCGGCGTTCGAGGGGCAGAACACGACGACCGAATTCATGGCGCACCACATCCATGGCCGCCTCGCCGCTGCCTGCCGCTCCGGCGCGATGGGCGAGGGTGGCCGGATGGTCACGAGCATCAAAGTGCTGCTGCGCGAAAGCCCGCTGGCCTGGGCGGCGTTCGAGGGCGGGCTCGGCTGAGATGCGCATCGCCCTGTTCGTCCCCGCCCCGTTCGCCACCGTCTCGGGCGGCTACAACTACGATCGCGCCATCGTCGCCGGGCTGCGCGCGCTTGGGCACGCGGTCGATGTCCTGGAACTCGATGGGCGGCACCCGTTGCCGGACGAGGCCGCAGTCACGGCCGCGCGCGCGGCCTGGGGCGCGATGCATGGCTCCGCCATCGCGGTGATCGACGGGCTGTGCCTGCCCGCCTTCGCCCCGCTCGCCGATGCGCTGGCGGCGCGCGGCGCGGTCGGGCTGATCCACCATCCGACGGCGCTGGAACCGGGCCACGACGAGGCCACGCACGCGGCGCTGCGCGCCAGCGAGCGCCAGTTGATGCCATTGCTCGCGCGCGCCATCGTCACCAGCGCCGCGACCGGCGAACGCCTCGTGGCCGAGTTCGGGGTGAGCGCCGAGCGCGTCGCCGTCGTCGTTCCCGGCACCGCGCCGGCGCCGCGCGCGCAAGGGTCCGGCGGCCCGGGCTGCGCCATCCTCTCCGTGGGCGTCATCACGCGGCGCAAGGGCCACGACACGCTGCTGCGCGCGCTGGCGCGGCTGCCCGATCTGGAGTGGCACCTGACCATCGCCGGCGCGCCGCGCGACAAGGCGCACGCGGCATCGCTGGTCGCGCTGGCCGAGGAACTCGGCATCGCCAAGCGGGTCACGTTCGCCGGCGAAGTCGTGGCGGAGGCGCTGGAAGCCTTGTGGCAAGGGACGGATCTGTTCGCGCTCGCGACCCGCTTCGAGGGCTACGGCATGGCCGTCGCCGAGGCGCTCAAGCGCGGCCTGCCGGTCGCGGTGACGGAGGGCGGCGCGGCCGGCGCACTGGTGACACCGGCGAGCGGCATCGTCTGCCCGGTGGGCGACGACACGGCGCTGTCGCGCGCGATGCGGCGCGTGATCTTCGACACCGCCCTGCGCGCCGATATGGCCGATGCCGCGTGGCGGATCGGCCAGACCCTGCCGGACTGGCCGGCGCAGGCCGAGCTTTTCCTGCGCGCGCTCACTCCGTGAGCGAGAGCTTCGACGCCGAGTGGCTGGCGCTGCGCGAACCGTTCGACGCCGCGGCGCGCGGCGTGCGGCTTGCCGAACAGCTTGCGTCCGTATTGCCCGCGCGCCCGCGCGTGCTGGACCTCGGCGCCGGCACCGGC
>JAKBCB010000084.1 GCA_021808185.1 Pseudomonadota bacterium | reverse complement strand
CGACGACCTCGCCACCGGGCGGCTGGTGCGCGTGAAGCTGCAACAGCCGGGCGTGATGTTCCAGTTGCAGTTGATCCATCGTGGCGACGCCCCGCAAGGCCCCGCGACGCGCTGGCTCGCGGATCGCCTCGCGCAGCCGCCGGAAGTCGCCTGATCTTGCCCCCCTCCCCGGCGCGTGGTGCATTCCGCGCGGGTACGGGGGGACACATCATGGCGCGTTTGCGGATTCTCACCACGGCGGCGGCGCCGTTCGACCACGAGAGCGAGGCGCTGCGCGGGCTGGACGCCGAGTTCGTGACCGTCCCGGCGGATGAGGACGCGGTGGTGGCCGCCATCGGGCAGGCCGATGCGTTCTATCCGACCGGCAAAGTCACCCGCCGGGTGATCGCGGCGGCAAAAAAATGCCGGGTCATCGCGCTCGGCTCCATCGGCGTGGACTACGTGGACATTGCGGCGGCCACCGAGCACGGCATCCCCGTCACCAACGTCCCCGACACATTTGTCGAGGAAGTCGCCGACCACGCGATGACCTTGCTGCTCGGCGGCTTCCGCCGGCTGGTCGAGCACGACCGCATGGTGCGCGAGGGACGCTGGCGCGAGGGGCGCGCGCATCTGTACCAGTTCCCCCGGTTGTGGGGGCAGACGCTCGGCTTCGTCGGCTTCGGCCACGTCGCCCGCGCCTTGGCGCTGCGCGCGCGCGCGTTCGGGGTGCGGATGCTGGCGTACGATCCGTATGTCGAGGAAATCTCCATGCTTCCGCTCGGCGTCTCCCCCGCCGGGCTGCACGAATTGCTGGCGGAAAGCGATTTCGTGTCCATGCACGCGCCCGGCACGCCGGAGACCGGCGGCATGATGGGCGAGGCGGAATTTCGCCGCATGAAGCCCTCGGCGCTGTTCATCAACACCGGGCGCGGCGCCACGGTGGACGAGGCCGCGCTGATCACGGCGCTGCAACAGGGCTGGATCGCCGGGGCGGCGCTGGACGTGCTGGCGGTGGAGCCGCCGCGCCAGGACAACCCGCTGCTGCAAATGCGCAACGTGACCTTTACCGCGCATGTCGCCTCCGCCTCGTCCCGCTTCGACCCCGCGCGCAAGCGGCGGGTGGGGCAGGAACTGGCGCTGGTGCTGTCCGGGCGCTGGCCGATGAGCTGCGTCAACCCCGCCGTGCTCGCCGCCTCCGCTCTGCGGCGCTGGCAGCCGGTGTCGATGGAGCGCGGGCCGAACAGCTAGGGCGCCATGCCCGCCCTGCTTCGGATACAACTGACAACCGGCACTTTTCCTGCTAGAATTGCGAAGGTTAATAGACGGAAAGATCGGTAGCGAGACATATCCGGGGGCTAGTCCCTGGGTGTTGCGTTGAAATTTGATGAAAAGCGGGCACCGCAGCTACATCGACGTGCTGGCCTCCGTCGCGCGCGGGTTCGCATCGGATTCGCGCGCCATCGCGGCGCTGGAGTACGCGCTGATCGCCTCGATGATCGCGGTGGCCATCGCCGTTGCCGCCACCACCGTCAACGTCGATCTGAGCAATGTCATTGACCTGAATAAGCTTAACAACGCCTTGCACAACGGCGCGAACCAGGTCCGGGACTTCGTGCGGCCCTAAGCAGACACTCCCTGCGTGCCGTACCGGCTGCTCGCGCGCGCTCAGGCCGCCTTGGCCTGCGCCGCGATCCGGTTCAGCGCCTCGACCACCTCACGCGCCCAGCGCAGGCGTTCGGCCACCGTCATCTCGCGCGCGATGGCCAGCTTGTGGTCCGGGCGCAGGCGGACCACGCCACCCTTGGTGGCCAGCCACGACACCAGACCGGAGGGGTTGCGGAACGCATTGCCACGAAAGCTCAGCACCATGCCCTTCGGCCCGGAGTCGAGCTTTTCCACCCCCGCCTCGCGGCACATGCGCTTCAACGAGACCACCTGAAGCAGGTTCTCGACCTCGGCCGGCAGCGGCCCGAAGCGGTCCACCAGTTCCGCCGCCATCGCCTCGCTCTCGGCGTCCGAGGCGAGGCCGCCGATGCGGCGATACAGGCCGAGCCGCACCGGCAGGTCGCGCACATATGCCTCCGGGATCAGCACCGGCAGGCCCAGCCCGATATTCGGCGTCCAGTCCCGCGCCTCGGCGGCGCGCTTGCCCTTCTCCACCCGCATCTCGGCCACCGCGTCCTCCAGCATCTGCTGGTACAGCTCGATGCCGACTTCGCGGATGTGGCCGGACTGTTCGTCGCCCAGCAGGTTGCCGGCGCCGCGAATGTCCAGGTCGTGCGAGGCGAGCGTGAAGCCCGCGCCGAGATTGTCCAGCGTCTGCATCACCGCCAGCCGCTTCTCGGCGGCGGCCGACAGCCGCTGCATCGGCGGCCAGGTCAGATAGGCGTAGCCACGCTGCTTGCCGCGCCCGACGCGCCCGCGAAGCTGATAGAGCTGGCCGAGGCCGAACAGGTCGGCCCGGTAGATGATCAGCGTGTTCACCGCCGGCATGTCGAGGCCGCTTTCGACGATATTGGTCGAAAGCAGAATGTCGTATTTGCCGTCGCCGAACTCGGTCATCACCCGCTCAAGCTCGGTCGGCGCCAGCCTTCCGTGCGCCTGCGCGATGCGCGCCTCCGGCACGATTTCCGCCAGCCGCTCGGACATGCGGCCGAGATCCTCGATGCGCGGGACGACGCAGAACACCTGCCCGCCACGGAACCGCTCGCGCTGGATCGCCTCGCGCGCCACCAGCGCGTCGAACGGCATGATGAAGGTGCGCACGGCGAGCCGATCGACCGGGGGTGTCGCGATGATGCTCATCTCCCGCACCCCGGTCAGCGCCAGTTGCAGCGTGCGCGGAATGGGCGTCGCGGTCAGCGTCAGCACATGCACGTCGGCCTTCAGCGATTTCAGCTTTTCCTTGTGCGCGACGCCGAAATGCTGCTCCTCATCGACGATCACCAAGCCGAGGTTGGAAAACTCCACCCCCTTCGCCAGCACCGCGTGCGTGCCGACGACGATGTTGATGTCGCCCGACGCGAGGCCCTTGCGTACCTCGGCGGCTTCCTTCGCCGTGACCATGCGGGACAGTTGCCCGACCTTGATGGGCAATCCCTCGAACCGGCGCGAGAACACGCGGAAATGCTGGCGGGAGAGCAGCGTCGTCGGCACCACCACGGCCACCTGCGCGCCGGACATCGCGGCGACGAAGGCGGCGCGCAACGCCACCTCGGTCTTGCCGAAGCCGACATCGCCGCAGATCAGCCGGTCCATCGGGCGGCCGCTCGCCATGTCCTCCAGCACGTCGGCGATGGCGCGGGACTGGTCCTCGGTCTCGGCGAAGGGGAAGCGGGCGCAGAATTCGTCCCAGGCGCCTTCGGCGGGCGCCATGGTCTCGGCCTCACGCAGGCGCCGCGACGCGGCCGTGCGGATCAGTTCGCCCGCCATGTCGCGGATGCGCTGCTTGGCTTTCGCCTTGCGCGTCTGCCAACTGGTGCCGCCGAGCTTGTCCAGCGCGACACCCGCGCCCTCGCTGCCGAAGCGCGAGAGCATTTCGATGTTCTCGACCGGCAGGAACAGCTTGTCGTCGCCGTCGTACAGCAGCCGCAGGCAGTCGTGCGGCGCCTCGTTCACCGTCAGTGTCACCAGCCCGTCGTAGCGGCCGATGCCGTGGTCCTGGTGCACCACCAGATCGCCCTCGGCGAGTTCGGTGGCCTCGGCGATGAACTGGTCGGCGCGCTTGCGCCGGCGTGGCGGGCGGCTGATGCGCTCGCCCAGCAGATCCTGTTCCGCCACGACCGCGATGCGGCCGAGTTGCGGGTCGTCGGCGACGAAGCCGCGTTCCATGCCGAGGGTGACAAGGCCGATGCTGGCCGGCGCCAGCTTGCGCACGGTCGCCCATTCCTCGGCCGGCATCGCGCCCATGCCGTGCTCACGCAGCAGGTTGCCCAGCCGGTCGCGCGAGCCACGGGTCCAGCCGGCGACCACGATGCGCCGGCCTTCCGCCTTCCAGCGCTCGGCCTGCGCCTTGAACTGGTCGAACACGTTGGCCCCCGGCCCGCCGCCGGCGCGCGAGAACACCGGCGCCGGGCGCCCGCCGCCGTCGATGCCCTGCCCGTCCTCCGGCACGCCGAACGGGCTGAAGCCGAACGAGGGCACCGTGGCCAGCATCGCGTCCCAGCCGGCGCGGTCCAGATACAGCCGCCCTGGCGGCAGCGGCCGGTACGGCGTCTCGCCATCGCGCGGCGGCGCGCGGCGGGCGGCGTAGTGGTCGGCGACCATTTCCAGCCGCGCCGTCAGCACCTCCTCGTCCTGATGGTCGAGGCTGGCGGAGGCGCCGGGCAGATAGTCGAGCAGCGTCTCCATCCGGTCGTGGAACAGCGGCACCCAATGCTCCATGCCCGGATGCCGCCGCCCGTCGGAGACCGAGAGATAGATCGGGTCCTCCGCCGCCCCCGGCCCGAACACCTCGCGCCAGCCGGTGCGGAAGCGGCCGATAGCGGCCTTGTCGAGCGAGACCTCGCTGACCGGCCTGATGGCTAACGACGTTAGCCTTGTGGTGCTGCGCTGGGTGATCGGGTCGAAGCCACGGATGCTCTCGATGGTGTCGCCGAAGAAGTCGATGCGCACCGGCTCCGACCTTCCGGCCGGGAACAGATCGAAAATGCCGCCGCGCACGGCATATTCGCCGTGTTCCATCACCGTCGCCGCGCGGCCGTAGCCGTTGGCCTCCAGGAAGCTCGCCAGTTCCTCGGGCTTGACGGTGGCGTTGGGCGCGAGCGTGCGGCTGGCACCCTGAAACACCTCGCGCGGCGGCACGCGCTGCACCAGGGCGTTGATGGTGGACAGCACCACGCGCGGGCCGCTGGCCGGCTCCAGCAGGCGGGCCAGGGTGGCGATGCGCTCGGCCACGATCTCCGGATTCGGCGACACGCGGTCGTATGGCAGGCAGTCCCAGGCGGGGAAGCGCAGCACCTCGATGCCGGGGGCGAAGAACGCCAGCATCTCGGCCATGCGCGCCATGCGGGCATCGTCGCGCGCGACATGCAGCAGCGCGCCGGTCTTGTGCTCCCCGGCGCGGCGCGCGAGCAGAAGGGCATCCCAGCCCTCCGGCGCGCCCCAGACGATGGCCGTCATCGTGTCACCGCCGCCGCGCGAATCGCGCGCAGCATCGGGCTGTCCGCCTCGGGCGGGATCGGGCGGCGGCCGGTGAGCCAGTCGGCGAGGTCGGCGTCCGGCAGTTCCATCACTTCCTCCAGCGCGTCCATCTCCGCCTCGGTCAACCGGTCGATTCGCGCGGCGACGTAGCCGCCGATCAGAAGATCGGTTTCATGTGTGCCGCGATGGTTGGCGCGGAACAGCAGCCGTCGCCGGCGCGCGTCGCGCGGCGGTTCGCTTGGGTCGGTCATGGTCGGTTGCCATATAGGCCGCTCCCTGGTCTGTGTCAGCCGTGGAACCGGACCTGCTCGCCCCCTTGTTCGCCCCCCTGACCACGCTGCGCGGCGTGGGCCCCACGCTGGCCGCGCTGCTCAAGCGCGCCTGCGGGGGCGAGCGGGTGATCGACCTGCTGTTTCATCTGCCCGAGTCGTTCATCGACCGGCGCGAACGGCTGTCCCTGCGCGCGCTGGTGCCGGGCAAGATGGCCACGGTCGCGGTGGAGGTGGTGCGCATCGAGCCGCCGGCGAACGCGCGCCAGCCCACCAAGGCCATCGTCGGCGACGGCACCGGGTTTCGCGAGCTGGTGTTCTTCAAGGGCTTTCCGCGCGCAAAACTGTTGCCCGGCGCGAAAGTTCTGGTCTCCGGCAAGGTCGATGAGCGCGGGAACATGGTCCACCCGGACCATATCTTTCCGCTCGATCAGGCCGACCGGCTGCCCGGCGTCGAACCGGTCTGGGGCCTGACCGCCGGCCTGTTCGCCTGGCAGCTGCGCCGCCCGGTGGCCGAGGCGCTGGACCGGATACCGGACCTGCCGGAATGGCACGACCCCGCCCTGCTGACGCGCGAGGCCTGGCCGGGCTTCGCGGACGCCCTGCGCGACCTGCACGCCCCCCCTGCCCCGCCACCGCCGCTGCTCCGCCGCCGCCTCGCCTACGACGAGTTGCTGGCCGGACAGGTGGCGCTGGCGCTGGTCCGCCGCCGTGTGCGCGAGCGGCCGGGGCGCGCCTTGCTCGGCGACGGGGCGCTGCGGCGCAAGGCGCTGGCGGCGTTCGGCCACCGCCTGACACCCGCGCAGACCGAGTCGCTGCGCGAGATCGACGCCGACCTCGCGGCCCCGCGCCGGATGCTGCGGCTGCTGCAAGGCGATGTCGGCTCCGGCAAGACGCTGGTGGCGATCCTGGCGATGCTGCGCGCGGTAGAGGCCGGCGCGCAGGCGGCGCTGCTGGCGCCGACCGAGGTGCTGGCGCAGCAGCATTTCCGCACCCTGGAGCGGATCGCGCCGGTCCCCGCCGCGCTGTTCACCGGCTCCATCAAGGGCGCCGCGCGGGCGCGGGTGCTGGCGGGGCTCGCCGACGGCTCGATCCCGCTGATCGTCGGCACCCATGCGCTGTTTCAGGAAAAGGTGGAATACCACGACCTCGCGCTGGCGGTGATCGACGAGCAGCACCGCTTCGGCGTGGACCAGCGCCTGCTGATGGGCCGCAAGGGGGCCACCGCCGACGTGCTGGTGATGACCGCGACACCGATCCCGCGCACGCTGCTGCTGACGCAATGGGGCGAGATGCAGGTCAGCCTGCTGTCCGGCAAGCCCGCCGGGCGCAAGCCGGTGCGCACCACGCTGCATTCGCTCGCCACCCTGCCCGACGTGACCGACGCCGTCGCCCGCGCGCTGGAGGGCGGCGCGCGCGTGTACTGGGTGTGCCCGCTGGTCGCCGAGAGCGAGTTGCTGGATGTCGCGGCGGCGGAGGCGCGCTTCGCCACCCTGCACGAGCGCTTTCATGGCGCTGTCGGTCTCGCCCACGGGCGGCAGGAGGGGGCGGTGCGCGAGGCGGCGCTGGCCGACTTCGCCGCCGGGCGGACGCGCGTGCTGGTCGCCACCACTGTCATCGAGGTCGGCGTGGATGTGCCGGAAGCGAGCGTGATGGTGGTGGAACACGCCGAGCGGTTCGGGCTTGCCCAGTTGCACCAGTTGCGCGGCCGCGTCGGGCGCGGGCGGGAGGCGAGCTTCTGCCTGCTGCTGCACGACGACGGGCTGTCCGACATCGCCAAGCGCCGCCTGCTGCTGCTGCGCGACACCGAGGACGGGTTCCGCATCGCCGACGAGGATTTCCGCCTGCGCGGCGGCGGCGACCTGCTCGGCACCCGGCAATCCGGCCTGCCCGGCTGGCGGCTCGCCGATCCGGTGGAGGACGAAGGTCTGCTGCACATGGCCGGGCGCGACGCCGAGGTGCTGCTGCAACGCGATCCGCGCCTGGTGTCCGATCGCGGGCGGGCCGTGCGCGTGCTATTGAAACTGTTCGAGCGCACAGCGGCGATGCGCACGCTGCATTCGGGCTGAGCGCGCGGAAAGGAACCACATGAGCCGGGAATACCCCCAGCGTCCGATCGTCGGCATCGGTGTCGTGGTGTTGCGGCCCGGTGCCGTGCTGCTGGCCCGGCGCGGCCGCCCGCCCAACCTGGGCGCATGGAGCCTACCCGGCGGCGCGCAGGAACTCGGCGAGACGGCCGAGGCGGCGGCGCGGCGGGAACTGGCCGAGGAAACCGGGCTTTCGGTCGGCCCGCTGCTGCTGGCCGCCAACGTGGACAGCATCCACCACGATGCGGACGGGCGGGTGCGCTACCACTACACGATCCTGGATTTCGCCGCCCGCTGGGACGGCGGCGAGCCGGCCGCCGCCGGGGACATCACCGAGATCGCCTGGGCGCCGCTGGACGCGCTCGATGCCTACGACCTCTGGAGCGAGGCGCATCGCGTCATCGCCATCGCGCGCCGGCTGCTCGACCTGTAGCGCGCCCGCTGCTTGACCGCACGGCCCGCACCGACGCACGTTACCCGCGCGAAATTTCGTTCATCCGGACGCAACCGGGGGGCGCACTGGCAGACCATCGCCGCCGGCGGCACGGTGCCGATGCAGACATTGTTCGCGGGCTACCGCTCGCAGACGGACTGGCCCGGCGCGCATCTGTGGCGAGACCTCGCCGCCCCCTATCCGCAGGCCAAGGTGATCCATTCGGTACGCCCGGCGGACGCGTGGTGGACCAGTTTCGCCGGGACCATCGGCACGCTGATGGCGTCCTACCAGAAAGCGCCGCTGCCACCGCACATCCGGGCGATGATGGCGGCGATGCACGAGATCATCGTCAACCGCACCTTTGGCGGCATCCTCGCCGACCGCGAGGGTGCGATTGCCGCCTACCACCGCCGGACCGAGGACGTGCGCGCGGCCCTCCCGCCGGAGCGGCTGCTGGTGTTCGATGTGGCACAGGGATGGGAGCCGCTCTGCGCCTTTCTCGGCGTGAGCGTGCCGTCCGAGCCGTTCCCGCGCACGAACTCGACCGAGGATTTCTGGGCGAAGGTGCGCGGCGCGCCGCGCTGAGCCGGCGGCTCAGCTCCGGCGGCGGTGGGAGCGCGGCAGGCTGGGGCGCGAGGCGAGCGTGGTGGCGCCGCCGGCACAAACGATGCCGAACGCCACCGGCAACAGCCAGCACGGCCGCGCCAGCAGCGCGAGCGCGATGTTGTTCCACACCCAGACGGAGGTATGGGCCAGCATGAAGTCGTGGATGGACGTGACGATATGCGGATCGTCCCGCGCCACCAACTGCGCCAGCGTGGTCAGCGGCGCCAACAGGGTGGCGAGCGCGAACGCCGCCACGAAATTGGCGGCGGCCAGCACGGCAAGGGCGCGGGCGGCGATCAAACGAACAGACGCTCCTTCGTCTTGTCGGCGTACATGCTGGCCACGTACTCGCCGTAGCCGTTCCAGATCCGGGTCGGCACGCTCTCGCCGGTGCCGAGCAGCCGTTCCTCCGCCTGGCTCCAGCGCGGGTGCGGCACATCTGGGTTCACGTTGGCCCAGAAGCCGTACTCGCTATCCTGCAACTGTTGCCAGAACGACAGCGGCTGCTGGTCGGTGAACTCCACGCGGACAATCGATTTGGCAGATTTGAAACCGTATTTCCAGGGTACGGTGAGACGAATCGGCGCGCCATCCTGCGGCGGGATGGTCTTGCCGTACATGCCGACCGACAGAAAGGTCAGCTCGTTCATCGCCTCCTGCATCGTCAGGCCCTCGGTATAGGGCCATGGATACCACGATTGGCGCAGGCCCGGCATGGTTTTCGTATCGGCGAGCGTGGTGAACTTGACGTAGCTGGCGCTGCCCAGCGGCTCGGCCAGCTTGACCAGAGCGGCGAGCGGGAAGCCGACCCAGGGCACCGTCATTGCCCAGGCTTCCACGCAGCGATGCCGGTACACCCGCTCCTCCAGCGTCACCTGCTTCATCAGCTCGTCGAAGCCGATGCGGCGCGGCGTGTTGACCATGCCGGCGATCTCGATGGTCCAGGGGTCGGACACCAACGCCGCCGCGGCGTCCGTCACCGACTTGGACATGCCGAATTCGTAATAGTTGTTGTAACTGGTCGCCTCGTGCTCGTCGGTGATTGCCCGTCCGGCGTCATAACGGGCGTTGCGCGGCGCGGTCAGCGGCTTGAGCACGACCGGCGGCGCCTTGCTGCCGCCGAGCAGGCTCCAGGCCCCGGCCGGCCGCGCGGACGCGGCCAGGATGCCGGCACCGGCCGCCGCCCCGATCAGGCCCCGCCGGCCGAGCACCACCGCCTCGGGGGTTGCCTTGCTCGGCGCGATCTCCCAGCCACGGCGTCTGTGAACGAACATCTCGCGAACCCTTCCCTGCGTTGCACCTGACATACGTCTCGGCAACACGGGTGGATGTTACTCTGCGCCGGACGCGCGCAAGGGGGCAATCGTGCCTTGCCCGCCATCGGCCGCCGGCGCCTGGAGCCGCGCGGCGATGGCGGCGCTGAGCGGCCACTGCACGAAGCCGCGCGCGGCCAGCGTCGGCAGGTATTGCTCCAGCACGTCCATGGTGGCCGGCCGCGCATGGCCGATCGCCACCGCGTGACCGCCGCGCCGCGCCAGCGCCTCCGCCTCGGCCAGCCGCGCCAGGATCGCCGCCGGCGCCGGGTCGTTGTCGATGAACACGTCGCGCGCGATGGCGGGCACGCCCCGGGCCTCGGCGCGCGCGAAGCCGACGCTGTGCGGGATGGTCAGACTGTCCAGGAAGGCGAGTCCGCGCGCGTGCAACTCGTCCATCACCAGATCCATCAGCGGCACCGAGAGCGAGGCGACGCTGGCCTCGTGCTGGTTCAGCGCCACCGCGTTCGGCACCAGGTCGAGCGCGGCGCGCAGCGAGGCCAGATTGGTGGCAGGCGGCAGCCAGGTGCGCAGCGCGCCGGGGCCGGGGTCCGCGCGCCCGAGCGCCTCCATCGGCATGTGCAGCATGGTCTCGTGGCCGCGCGCGGTGCCGGCGGCGATCTGCTCGGCGAGGTGCGGCGCATAGGGCAGCCAGGACAAGGTTAGCGGCCCCGGCAGCGCCACCGCGCGGGCCGACTGGCCGGTATTGACCCCCATGTCGTCGATCACCAGCGACAGCGTCGGCCGCCCGTCCGATGGCGGCGCCGGCACCGCGAAGCGCCGCCATGCCGGCGGCTGGCCCTGCCGCGCGGGCGGCGGTGGGCTGGCCAGAACCGGCACGGGCGCCGTCGTCGGCGGCACAGGCACCGGCGGGGCGGCCGCGGGGGGGACGACCGCGCAGGTGGCGAACAGCCAGCACCACCATTGGCTCACGGCCCGCGTGCCCCCGCGCGCCGGGTC
>JAKBCB010000083.1 GCA_021808185.1 Pseudomonadota bacterium | reverse complement strand
CCGGTGCCGATGCTGACCTCGACGCCATGGAACATGCCGGCCACGCGGCGGATATCGGGGGGGGCCAGACCGAACAGGAAATCGAAGCGGCACACCAGATCGACCACGCGCAGCCCCGCCACCGGCAGCGGGCAGGCCACCCGCCGCACCTCGTTCTCGGCCATGAAGGCGCGCGCCAGCACGCGGCCCTCGCCCGCGCCGGCCCAGGCCACCTCCACCGCCTGCAACCGCCCCGCCGGCGGCACCCAGAACGAGACCGCGACGCGCAGCAGCGGGGTCGGGCTCCAGACTTGCAGGCGCAACACGGCGCCGCACCAGCCGTCGCGCTCCACCCCGCTCGGCCACGCCAGCACGCGCGGCACGTCGGGCGGCGGGATCACCTCGGCGAGGTCGGTCAGCGCCGGCGCGTAATAGTCGGCGAACAGCTTGTCGTACGCCCCCCAGATCGCCGCGCGCGGCACGTTCGGGCGCAGCGTGGCGGCGCGGCGGATGGCGGCAACGACTTGCTGCGGCGGCGCGTGCGGCGGCACCAGCACGCCCACGCCCAGTGCGCGCATCCGCTCGGCGATGGCGCCGAAATCGTAGGCGACCGGGACCATGCCGGCCTCCAGCGCCTCGGACAGCGTGTACGAATAGGTCTCGGGAAAGATCGACAGGAACAGCGCCACCCCGCAGCCGGCGCGGCGCAGCGCCGCGTTCGCCTCGCCCGGCTTGTAGGTGCCGGCGAGGGTGACGTTGGCGTAGGCCTCAAGCTCCGGGTCGCGGTCGGTGTGGCCGACGACGACGAACGCCACGTCGTCCTCCCAGCGGCCGCAATGGCGCGCCAGATCCACCAGTTGCCGCGCGCCCTTCTGCGGCCCGATGGCGCCGGGAACCGCGACGCGCAAGCCCTCGCGCGCCTCCACCGGTTCCGGCGCGGCGGCGCCGGGCGAGGCGAAATGCGGCCGCACGTCCACGCGCAGGCCAGGGAACAGCGCCGCGTAGCGCTCCGCCGTGTCGCGCGACGGCGCGATCACCTGATGCGCGTCGCGCAGCAGCGGCCCCCACTTGCCGCGCCACACCTCGCCATTGCGCGAAAACGGCTCCAGGCTCGGGTGCAGCATGGCGTGCGCGCCGCCCTGGCGCACGCAGGCGGTGCACTTGTTCGCCGCCGGGATGCCGCAATACAGCCCACCGCCATCCAGCAGCGTCACGCGCGGGCAGCCGTAGAAGAAATCGTGCAGCGTGACCGCGTATGGGATGCCGCAATCGCGCACGAACTCGCCGACCCCGTCCGGCAGGTCGAGCAGGTGCTGCACATGGATGAGCATCGGCGCCAGATCGAGGATGTCCGCCAGCGCCTCGCCGATCGGCGCCGGTTGCGGGTAGGCCAGTTGCTCCTCGCTGTCCCAGCGCCGCACCACCGGCATCGGCCGCCCGTCGTGATCGCGCCCCGTGGCCAACGCCAGCACCAGGAATCCCTCGCCGGCCAGCCGCGCCATCATGTCCTCGACATGCCGCACCGCGCCGCCTTCCAGCGAGAGGGTCACGAACAGCACGATGCGGCCGATGCGCGCCCAGACCGCTTTCTGTACCCGGTTGCGTGCGTCGTGCAGCGGATCGGTGCGCAGGAAATCGGCGACGAAATCGTGATAGTACGGATACCGCGCCTCGACCTTCTTCAGGTTCGCCGCCACCAGCGCCTGCCGCGCTTCGGCGAACGATACCTCGCCCTTGTGCGCAACATACACATCGGCCGCGCACACGTTGCGCCAGCCGCGTTGCAGCGCGCGCAACGAGAAATCGTTCTCCTCGCCGTATCCGGCGCCGAACGTCTCCGCGTCGAACAGCCCGACATCGTCCAGCGCCGCGCGCGTGATGAACATGCAGAAGCCGTGCGCGGTCGGGATGTCGCGCACAAGGCCCGCGTTGGCGTCGCCGACCAGCGCGTCGATGTCGCTCGCCGCCAGTCCGTAGGGCGGTTCCTGCGTGCCCGGCGGGCGCGGCAGGCTGCAAATCGTGGCGTTGTTGGACAGCGGCGTCGCGGTCGCGATGCCCGCCTCGGCATGGGCCGCGCGGTACAGCCGGTCGAGGAAATGCGTCGGCACCAGCGTGTCCGAATTCAACAGCACGACATCCGCCTCGGCGGACAGCGCAAGGCCGCGATTGGCGCTGCGCACGAAGCCCAGATTCGCCTCGTTGCGCAGATAGGTGATGCGCCCGGCCTCGGCCAGTGCGCGCAAGGCGTCGGACAGGTCGGGTTCGGGCGAGCAATCGTCGATGACGACGACGCGGTGCGCGATGGCATCGTCGCTCGCCAGCACGCTCGCGATGCAGGCCAGCGTCTCCTCCCGCCCGCGATAGACCGGCACGATCACATCCACGCTCGGTGCGTCCTGGCGGGGCAGCCCGACGCGGCCGGGAAGCTGTCGCGCGCCATCGAGCACTGCCTCCGGCGCGGGCGGGCTTCCGGCGAGCGTGTCCACCATCGCCGGCATCAGCGTGCCGCCGAACAGCAGTCCGCGCGCGGAGCCGCCGAAGCCACGGCGCGCGGCGGCGATGGCGGCAACGGCGGCGGGCAGCGTGGTACCGCGCAGGATCGGGCCGAACGGCAGATACGCGGTGCCGCGCACGGTGATCGCCACCACCTCCGGCTCCGCCCGCACCGGGCGCGGCGGCAACCGGATCTCGAAGCCGCCCGCGATCACCTCCGGCCGCGCCGCCTTCAGCGCCGCGCGGTCGATGGTGTTGCGCACGCTCGCAACCTCCCCGGCACCGCACCGCACATCGAGCGTGAGCGAGGATGTCGGGCGCAACGAATCGTAGATCCAACCGCGCAGCACGGTGTCGTCGATACGCTCGATCTCGCAGCGGTAGATCGAGCGGTACGGCAGCTCCACCGCGTCGGCCTCGGCGAATTCCAGCCGCAGCGCGTGCGCCGTGGTGTCGAACGTGGCCGGCGGGCACGACACGCGCAGCGTGCCGTCCTCGGTCACGCGCCAGGCATCGGCCGCCAGTGCCGCGCCGTCCAGCCCCACCGCGACCACCTCGGCCGCCGGCGTCAGGCGGATCAGCGCGTTGGTGCCGCGAAACTCCACGGCAGCGGTCACGGGGTCGCGGGCGGCCGCCTGGGTCGGGCGCGTGGCGGGGCGGCGCTTGGGCCGGGCGGACTCGGCGGACGGCTTCAACGGGGCGACCTCGCGGCGATGGAGGCAGGCTCGAACCGCGCTTATATCGGGCTTGCGGTACAATTGCCTATCGCGGCGCGTTGACACCGCGCGCGGCCGGCGGGACAGTCCGCGAAACGGCGGCACCCCCGGTCCGGGCCCGTGGCGGCGCGGCGCAATCGGGCGGGGGAACGGCCATGAACAAATTCCGCGTCGCCATCGACGGCGATTTCGTCAAGCCGGATGGCTCGCCCGCCTATCCGATGTTCGATCTCGCCCCGCTGCACGCGCATCCCGGCGTCGAGGTCGCGCATGTGGCCCTCGGCAAGGTCGCGAGCGCGAGCGCACTGGCCGGATTCGACGCGCTGATCCTGCTCGGCAACCGCTTCGCGCCGGACAGCGTGCCGGCGGACGGGCGCCTGTCCATCGTCGCGCGCTTCGGCGTCGGCTACGACACGGTGGACGTGCCCGCCTGCACCGGGGCCGGCATCGCGCTGACCATCACGCCGGATGGCGTGCGCCGCCCGGTCGCGGTGGCCATCCTGACGCTGCTGTTCGCGCTGACCGGCAAGCTGTTTATCAAGGACAAGCTGACGCGCGAAGGCGCGGCCGGCTATGCCCGGCGCGGCGACCACATGGGCGTGGGGCTGATGGGCCGCACGCTGGCCAGTGTCGGCATCGGCAACATCGGCGCCGAGCTGTTCCGCCTCGCCGCCCCGTTCGGGATGCGCTTCATCGCGCACGACCCGTTCGCCAGCCCCGATCTGGCGCGCGACCTCGGCATCACCCTGGTCGATCTGGAGACGGTGTTCCGCGAAGGCGATTTCGTCTCCGTCAGTTGCCCGCTGACGCCGCAGACACATCATCTGGTCAACGCCGCGCGGCTCGCGCTGATGAAGCCCACCGCCTACCTCATCAACACCGCGCGCGGCCCGATCGTCGATCAGGCGGCGCTGACGAAGGTCTTGCAGGAGGGCCGCATCGCCGGCGCCGGCCTGGACGTGCAGGAACAGGAGCCGCCGGACATCGACGATCCGCTGTTGCGGCTCGACAACGTGATCCTGGCGCCGCACGCGCTGTGCTGGACGGACCAGTGTTTCGCCGGCATCGGCGCGTCCGCCGTGCGCTCGGTGCTCGATGTCGCGGACGGACACATCCCGCGCGGCCTCGTCAATCGCGCGGTGCTGGAGCATGCGCGCTGGCAGGGCCGGTCGCCGGCGATGGGGGCCTGAACGATGGCGGACGATAAGGTGCGCGGCGCGGTCATCGGCTGCGGCTTCTTCGCGCAAAACCACCTGCACGCCTGGAACGACATCGCGGACGTGCGGCTGGTCGCCGTCTGCGACAAGGATGCGGCGAAAGCCAAGGCGGCGGCGGAGACATTTCGCGTGCCCGCGTGGTACGACAACGCCGAGGAAATGTTCGCCAGCCAGAAACTGGACTTCGTCGATATCGCCACCACGATGCCGACGCATCGCGCGCTGGTCGAACTCGCCGCGCGGCACAGGGTGCCGACCATCGTGCAGAAGCCCTTCGCCCCCACTTGGGACGATTGCGTGGCGATGGTCGGCGCCTGCAACGCCGCCGGCGTGCCGCTGATGGTGCACGAGAATTTCCGCTTCCAGGCGCCACTGATGGCGGTGCGCCGCGTGCTGGAGGCGGGCGAGATCGGCACGCCGTATTTCGGCCGCGTCAGCTTCCGCACCGGCTACGACATCATCGCCGGCCAGCCCTATCTGGCGCGCGAGGAGAAATTCATCATCCTCGATCTCGGCATCCATGTGCTCGACATGGCGCGCGTCTATTTCGGCGAGGCCGAGACGGTGTACGCGCAGACCCAGCAGATCCGGCCGAACATCGTCGCCGAGGACATGGCGACGATGATGCTGCGCCATCGTTCGGGCGCAACCAGCATCGTCGATTGCTCCTATTCCAGCCAGATCTCGCCCGAGCCGTTCCCGCAGACCCTGGTCCACATCGAAGGCACGCGCGGCAGCGTGCAGTTGCACCTGGGCTACCGCATGAGCGTGCTGAGCGATGGCGTCACGCGCGAGGAGATGGTCGATAGCCCGTTGCTGTCCTGGACCTCGCAGCCCTGGCACACCGCGCAGGAAAGCGTGCTGAACACGCAGCGCCATTGGATCGAGTGCCTGCGCACCGGCCGCGCGCCGCAGACCTCCGGGGCGGACAATCTGCGCACCTACGCGCTGGTGGACGCCGCCTACCGCTCAGCCGCCGAACGCCGCGCGGTGGCGCCGCTGGCGTAGCAGGCGCCCGCTTCGGACCGACCAAGGAGACCGCCATGGACCCGCTCGCCCGTCGCACGCTCGGCCGCACCGGCGTCGAACTGACCCAGCTCGGCTTCGGCGGCGCGGGGCTGGGCGACCTGTTCACCGTCGTGCCGGAGGATGAAGCCGCCGCCACCCTAGCCGCCGCCTGGGACGAAGGCATCCGCTATTTCGACACCGCCCCCTGGTACGGGCGCGGCCAGAGCGAGCACCGCTTCGGCCGCGCGCTGTACCGGCATCCCCGCGCCGACTTCGTGCTGTCCACCAAGGTCGGCCGCACCCTGCGCGCGGTGCACGACGCCGAGCATTTCGAGGGCGGGTTCTGGGCCGGCGGCCTGCCGTTCCGCCACACGTTCGACTACAGCTACGATGGCGTGATGCGCTCGGTCGAGGACAGCCTGCAACGCCTCGGCCTGCCGCGCATCGACCTGCTGCTGATCCACGATCTCGACCTGTGGCACCACCAGCGCATCGAGCGCGTCAGCGCCTACCTGAACGAGTTGCACAACGGCGGCTTCCGCGCGCTGGCGGAGCTGAAGCGCGCCGGGCTGATCCGCGGCATCGGGGCGGGGATCAACGAAATGGGCATGATCCCGCGCATGCTCGACCTGATGGATCTGGACTTCTTCCTCGTCGCCCTGCCGTACACCCTGCTGGACACCGACGTGCTCGACAGCGAGTTCCCCCGCTGCGCCGCGCAAGGCGTGGGCTTCGTGATCGGCGCCACCTTCGCCTCCGGCATCCTGGCCACCGGCGCCGTGCCGGGAACCAAGTACCGCTACGCGGAGCCGACGCCGGAGATCCTGGCCAAGGTCCGCCGGATCGAGGCCGTATGCGCCCGCCACAAGGTGCCGCTGGCCGCCGCCGCGCTTCAATTCCCGCTCGGCCACCCCTCGGTCGCCTCGGTCATCCCCGGCGCGGTCGCCCCGGATCAGGTCCGCCGCAACGTGGCCAGCTTCCGCCAGCCGATTCCGGCGGATCTCTGGGCGGACCTGAAGCACGAGGGGCTGCTGCGCGCCGACGCGCCGACACCCTGAAGGGCTTTCACCTTGCGCCCGCCCGCCCGGAGGCCGACATTGCACCCATGACAACACCTCGCACGCGCTCTACCCCGGCGATCACGCAGATGGCCTTCGAGCTTGCCGTGGCCTCCTGGCAGGTGATCACGCATCGGACGATGATGATGGCGTTCAACCAATGCACGCCGATGGAATACCAGCGGATGGTGATGGAAAAGATGGCCG
This sequence comes from Pseudomonadota bacterium, assembly GCA_021808185.1. Lineage (GTDB taxonomy): Bacteria > Pseudomonadota > Alphaproteobacteria > Acetobacterales > Acetobacteraceae > CAJCJG01. The sequence goes on along the minus strand of JAKBCB010000083.1, from coordinate 4,130 downwards.
CCGCCCAGCGCAGCGGCGCCACCTACCTCGCCGCCTGGGGCAACCCGGACCCGGCGGATCTGCTGTCCCCCTGGCATCGCGGCGCGGTTGCCAATGCCAAGCGGCTGAGCCGGAAGGCCTAATCCGCCGGTTCGTGCAGCCAGCGCGCGACCAGGCCGGCCAGCACCGCGCCGGCCAGCGGCGCCAGCCAGAACAGCCAGAGCTGGCCGATATACGCCCCGCCCGCGAACAGCGCGGGGCCGGTGCTGCGCGCCGGATTCACCGAGGTATTGGTGATCGGGATGGTCACCAGATGGATCAGCGTCAGCGCCAGCCCGATCGGGATGCCGGCAAACCCGGCCGCCGCACCCTTCGATGTCGTGCCGATGATGATGAACAGGAAGAAGAACGTCGCCAGCACCTCGGTGATGAGGCAGGCGCCCAGGCTGTATTTGCCGGGGCTGAGATCGCCGAACCCGTTGGCGGCGAAGCCCCCCATCGCCCAGTCCGGCTTGCCCGACGCGATCACGTACAGCGCCGCCGAGGCCACGATCGCGCCGATCACCTGGGCCACGATGTACGGCACGACATAGCCGGTTTTCAGCCGCCCCGCCGTCCATAGCCCGACCGTCACCGCCGGGTTGAAATGCCCGCCGGAGATGTGGCCGACCGCGTAGGCCATGGTCAGCACCGTCAGGCCGAAGGCGAGTGCCACGCCAAGGAAGCCGATTCCGAGGGCGGGGAAGCCCGCCGCGAAAATCGCCGCTCCGCAGCCGCCGAAGGTCAACCAGAACGTGCCGAAGAACTCGGCGGCAAGACGCTTGCTGCTATCCATTTTATGGCCCCCTCGTGACGTTTCCGACCCGCGATTCGTCGCGCGAAACGTCGCGCCATGTCGATCCGCGCTCGCTTCACGACCGCGTGCGGCCCGGGAAGGGACGCTTTCGCGTCGCTATTCGCTGTGTCCGGCCTCGGGGGCGACCGCGCGCCCGAACGAATCCTCCAGTCGCACCACGTCGTCGCTGCCCAGATAGCTGCCGGTCTGCACCTCGATCAGTGTCAGCGGGATGCGTCCGGGGTTTTCCACCCGGTGCAGGCAGCCGATCGGCAGATCGACGCTCTCGTTCTCGCGCACCAGCATGCTGGCGCCGTCGCGCGTCACCAGCGCGCTGCCCTGCACCACCGTCCAGTGCTCGGCGCGATGGAAGTGCTTCTGCAACGACATCTTGTGGCCGGGCAGCACCACCACGCGCTCGACGCGAAACCGATCCGCCGCGATCAGGGTCTCGTGGAAGCCCCAGGGGCGATACGAGCGGTTATGCGCCACCGCTTCGTGCCGCCCGGCGGAGCGCAGCCGGTCCACCACGCGCTTCACGTCCTGCGCGCGGTCGCGATGCATTGCCAGCACCGCGTCCTCGGTCACCACCACCACCGCGTCCGCCAGCCCCACGACGGCGGTCACGATGCCGTCCGACCGCACGTAGCAATCCCGCGCCCCTTCCAGCAGCACGTCGCCGACCGAAACATTGCCGGCGTCGTCCTTGCGGCCGAGATCCCACAAGGCGCCCCAACTGCCCACGTCCGACCAGCCGAGATCGGCCGGCACCACGCAGGCCAGATCGGTGCGCTCGGCCACCGCGTAGTCCAGGCTGATCGACGGGCTGGCGGCGAAGGCGGCGGTGCCGAGGCGGATGAAATCGAGGTCGGTATGCCGTTCCTCCAATGCCTTCCGCACCGCCGCCAGCACCTCCGGCGCGTGGCGCGACAGTTCGTCCAGCATGGTGCGCGCGGTGAACACGAACATGCCGGAGTTCCAGAGATACCGCCCGCTCGCGACCATCCGCCGCGCCGCCTCGGCGTCCGGCTTTTCGGCGAAGCGCGCCACCACATGCACACCGGGCAGGCCCGGCATCGCCTCGCCCACCTCGATATAGCCGTAGCCGGTCTCCGGCCCGGTCGGGCGCATGCCGAAGGTGACGATCCGCCCCGCCCGCGCCGCCGCCACCGCCTCGGCGAGCAGCGCGTGCAGTTTCGGCAGGTCGCTGATCGCGGCGTCGGCGGCCATCATCCACAGCACCGCGTCCGGGTCCATCTCGGCCGCCAGCAGCGCCGCCGCGGCGACGGCGGGGGCGGAATTGCGCCCCACCGGCTCCAGCAGGATGCGCGCGTCGGCAATGCCGGCCAGCCGCATCTGCTCGGCGACGATGAAGCGGTGATCCTGGTTGCACACCACGATCGGCGCGGCGAACCCGGTGCCCAGCGCCCGCCGCGCCGTCTCCTCGATCATCGAGCGGTCGGACACCAGCGGCCAGAACTGCTTTGGGAAACTCTCGCGCGACACCGGCCACAGCCGCGTGCCGGAGCCGCCGGAGAGGATCACGGGAACAACCGGCGCGACGGGGATCGGTTCGGACATGCGACCTGTTTACGAACACGGCCCGCCCCGTGTCCAGCGGTTCGGGGTCGGCCCATCGGTTCGGACCGGCGGAATTCCGGCACGCCGACCGGGGTGGTGTGCATCACAAGGCTGAAGCGGCTGCGCGCGGGATCATGGATCGGGGTGCCGCCATGCGGCAGTCGCGGGTGCCAGATCAGGCTGTCGCCCGATGCGGCGACGGTCCCGCCCGCGACGCCCCTTCTATGCCACGGGTTCGAACACCGCGTCGCGCACCAGATCGGGGTTACCGTCGAACAGACGTATGAGGCTGAGGACCGCGCAATCCGGCCGATTGCGCCCCTGCTCCCAGTTCTGCAACGTGCGCACATCCAGACCCAGGGCGCTCGCGAATTCGCGCTGCGAAAGTTTGTGGCGCGCCCGCACGTCGGCGATGAAGGCGGCGGGTTCCGCGACGTGGCGGGGACGGTGAAGGTGAACGCCCAACGCCGGCAGATCGCGCGCGAGATCGTCGATCCCGCCATCGACCGGGATGTCCACCATCGTCCAGCCCTGCGCCGCCAGATCGTTGATCGCGGCGTGGGCAGCGCGCATCGGCATCCCGGACGCGAAAAGGCGGCGCGCCGCGGGGATAGCCGTGACGAACGGCACCGGGTCACGGCGCAGCAGGACCGCCTCGTGCTCGTCGGAAAACGACCGGTCGTGGGTAATGGCCTGGATTGGCCCCAGACGTTCGAGCCGCGCCCTCGATTCTGAGTTCATCGAGATCCAGAACCTCCACTGCCCAACGCCCCAGCCCCAATAACATCGCGGTGCCAAGGCTGTTTGCTCCGGTGCCGAGAGCGTGCAATCCGTTCAGCCTCAAGACATTGTTCTCGATCACCGCTTCGGCCAGAAACTCAAAAATCCGACCGCCCTGTCGCAACTCAATGTTGACAAGGCCGCCCTCGTATTCTCGGGTCCTGACGTCCCAGGCTATTGCCCCCGATCCTTCGATAACCGTCATCGAAAAGCTCGGGCCAACCAGCCTGCGCCGACCATGCGGAACCCGCTCGGGCAATCCACCACCATATGAATACGCGATCCGCGTATAAAACTCAACCCTCCCGCCCCAGCGCCGCCATCATCTCCGCCCATTCCCGCTTGGACAGCCCGCTGCCCTTCTGCTCCACCGCCTCGCCGGCCAGCATCTGGCGCAGCACCGCCATCATCCCGGCGGAGAACGTCACCGCCCCCAGCCGGTAATCGGCGAACGCGGCGAACGTCAGCGGCACCCAGGCCCGCACGGTCTCCAGCATCGCCTCGGCATAGACGCGGATCTCGTGCTGCGCGTGCGGGTCGGCGCGCAGGGACAGGAAGTGCAGCAGATTATGCAGGTCGCACTTCCAGTACCACTGGGTATAGGTGTTCAGCGTCAGGTTCATCCGCGCCAGCTCGCGCGCGAGCCCCCGGCGCTGCGGATCGACGGGTTCGCCATCCGGCCCCTCGTTCAGCATTTTCGCGTAGTTGTCGTAAGTGCGCATCGCGTCCGCGCGCAGGATGTCCAGCACCTCCGCCGCTTCCTCGCCCGCCAGCACCTCGCCCCGCCCCTGCCGGTTCGCCGCCGACTGCGCGGCCAGATGCTCCGGGGCGGGGATGTAGAATTCCCGGTCCAGGATCGAGTAGCGCGCCGAGTACTCGTTCACGTTGGCGGTGCGATGCCTGATCCACTGGCGCGCAACGAAGATCGGCAGCTTCACGTGGTATTTGATCTCCG
>JAKBCB010000082.1 GCA_021808185.1 Pseudomonadota bacterium | reverse complement strand
GCTGCACGCCCCCGCCGCCGCGCGCGCCTTCCGCCCCGGCCAGTTCTACCGTTTGCAGAACTACGAGATGCACGCCCCACGCGTGACCGAAGCCGGGCTGGGCGCCACGCTGCTGGCGATGGAGGGCCTGGCGATGACCGGCGCCTCCGCCGATCCGGAGCGCGGCCTCGTCTCCGTCATCGCGCTGGAGATGGGCGGCAGTTCGGATTTGTGCGCCATGCTCAAGCCGGGCGAGCCGGTGGTGCTGATGGGGCCGACGGGCACACCGACGGAGATCCATCCGAACAGCACGGTGGCGCTGGTCGGCGGCGGGTTGGGCAACGCGGTGCTGTTCTCCATCGGCGCCGCGCTGCGCGCGGCCGGTTCGCGCGTGATCTACTTCGCCGGCTACAAGGCGATGCGCGACCGCTACAAGGTCGAGGAGATCGAGCGCGCGGCGGATGTCATCGTCTGGTGCTGCGACGAAGCGCCGGGCTTCGCGCCCGGCCGGCCGCAGGACAAGACTTTCGTCGGCAACATCGTGCAGGCGATGGCGGCCTATGCCTCCGGCAAGCTCGGCACGCCGGCGATCCCGCTGCGCGAGGCCGAGCACATCATCGCCATCGGCTCGGACCGCATGATGCAGGCGGTGGGGGTGGCGCGGCATGGCGTGCTCTCGCCGTATCTGAAGCCCGGCCACACCGCCATCGGCTCCATCAACTCGCCGATGCAGTGCATGATGAAGGAAGTCTGCGCGCAATGCCTGCAAGCCCATGTCGATCCGCAAACCGGCGCGCGGACGGTGGTGTTCTCCTGCTTCAACCAGGATCAGGCGCTGGACCGGGTGGACTTCCCGGCGCTGAACGAGCGGTTGCGGCAGAACGGCACGCAGGAGAAACTGACGGCGCAATGGATCGACCGCGCGCTGCGCGTGCTGCACGCCCGTCCCGCGGTGGCCGCCGAATAAAGGACCGCACGCCCACCGCATGACCCCGCAGCGCACCCCGTTCGAGCAGCAGCTTGCCGAGGACGGGCGCGTGCTCAGCTCGCTCTCGTGGCTGCGCCAGTCCGGGTTCACCGCCGATGTCGCGGACGAGCGCATGGTGATCCGGGGCGCGGGCGGGGTGGTCTGCGCCTATTGCTACACGGCGGACGAGGTGGTGGCCTTCGCCCGCCGGCAGTCCCCCGCGCGCGGGGCGGGCATGGCGGGGCCGGTGGCGGACCCCGCCCGCCCCTCCGGCGCCCGCGTGCGCGACCTGGAGGAGACCATCCGCTACCTGCGCGAGCGCTGGCACGCCACGGTTGCCGAGCGCGACGAGTGGGAGCACCGCGCCCGCGCCGCCGAGAAGGCGGCCGAGACCCTGCGCGGCGCGCGGCCGGACGCGCCGGGGGCGGAGGCGAAATACGCCAGCCTGCGCCGCTTCCTCGCCCGCGAACTGCACCCGGACAACGCCCCCGCCGACAATGGCCCCACCGACGGCGCGCGCGCCATCCGCGCCGAGCTGTTCAAGCTGGTCTGGGCCGAGATCGCGCGGCTGGATAAAGGGTAGCGCGCCGCGTCACTCCGGCAGCGCCACGAAAATCCGCTGCGTGGCATAGGACAGCCAGATGCGTTCGCGCATCAGCATGTCCGCCCCCATCAGCAGGTCGGCGTCGTCCAGCCGCAGCGGCATCACCGCGACCACGGGGCCGAGCAGCACCGCGTCCGCGAGGCCCAGACGCTCGAACCGATGCTCCCGCGCGGCAACGACCTGGCGCGAGACGCCCTGCATCAGCACCGTCCGGTCCAGCCCCAGCGCCGCGGTGCTCACGCCCAGGCTTGCCGTGGCGCCGCTGTCCAGCAGGCTCAGTTGCGCGCCGGTGTCGATGAAGGCGGTCAGCTTGTGCCCGTCCAGCGTCACCGGGAACGCCACATGGCGATGCCGCGACAGATGCGCCGAGACCTCCGCGTAGTCGCGCCGCCACGGCAGCGCCGGGGTGGGGCAGGCGGCGGGGTCGTACAGCCGCACCAGATGGTGCCCGATGTCCAGGTCGATGTCGTAGGCGCCGAGCATGTCGGCCCCCAGCAGCCCGTCCACATCCTCCTCGCCGACCGGGGGCAGCGCCATCGGCACCACGGCGAAGGTGACGCCCGCCAGCTTGCCACCGCCCGCCGTCACCAGATCGGGCCGCACCTCGCCCGCGCGCACATTGCCGCCCACGCCCTTCATGGTCTGCGCGTGGTCGAAATCCGCGAGCAGGCCCAGCCTGCGCGCCGCCGCCTCGGTCAGCGTGGTTTTCTCCGCCCCGGTGTCGAGCAGCAGATGCGCCGTCCCGCCGTTGACGCCGAGCGTGACCAGCGGCGCCCCGTGCGTGCCGACATTCAGGGCGGCGCGCAGCGTCGGCGCGCAGTCCTGCGCCACGGCCGGCGCGCCGAACAGGCTGGCAGCCCAGGCCAGCGCCACGAGCGGCGGGAAACATCGGCTCGGCACGGACAAGGTGCTCCCGATTGCGTGCACGATCATAACCAACTTGCCCGCCCCCTGCCAGCGCGCCGCGCGCCTGCTACACTGCCGCCACAGACGCCGTAACGGAGACAACAGATGGCCCTGGCCGCCGGCCCCGAGACGCAACGTGGGAAACTCGTTGTCAAGAACATCGGCCTCTTGCTCACCGGCGCGCTGGAAGCGCCGCTCGGCGACGCCGATACGCTGGTGATCGAAGGCGGCCGGATCGCCGCAATGGGCAAATTCGCCGACTGCGACACCGGGGCCGCCACCACCACCATCGACGCGCATGGCTGCGCCGTCTCGCCCGGCCTGATCGACAGCCATGTGCACCCGGTGTTCGGCGACTGGACACCGCGCCAGAACCAGTTCGGCTGGATCGAGAGCTTCCTGCATGGCGGCGTCACCGGCATGGTCTCGGCCGGCGAGGTGCACCTGCCCGGCCGTCCGCGCGACATCGTGGGCCTCAAGGCGCTCGCCGTCACCGCCCAGCGCGCCTTCACCGCCTTCCGCCCCGGCGGGGTGAAGCTGATCGCCGGCGCCCCGGTGATCGAGAAGGGCATGGTCGAGAGCGATTTCACCGAGCTTGCCGCCGCCGGCGTCACGCTGCTGGGCGAGGTGGGTCTCGGCACCGTCAAGGCCGGGTACGAGGCGAAGGAAATGGTCGCCTGGGCGCGCCGCGCGGGCATCCAGTCCACCATCCACACCGGCGGCCCCTCCGTCCCCGGCTCGGGCTACATCGACGCGGACACGGTGCTGGAGGCCGATGCCGACATCATCGGCCACATCAACGGCGGCCACACCGCGCTGCCGCTGAGCCAGATCCGCTGCCTGTGCGAAGGCTGCCATCGCGGCATCGAGATCGTGCACAACGGCAATGAACTCGCCGGGCTTTCGGCGTTCCGCTACGCGCGCGAACTCAACCAGATGCACCGCGTGATCCTGGGCACGGACAGCCCGGCCGGCTCCGGCGTGCAGCCGCTCGGCATCCTGCGCATGATCGCGCTGCTGTCCTCGCTCGGCGACGCGCCGGCCGAGATCGTGTTCGCCTGCGCCACCGGCAACACCGCGCGCATGCGCAAGCTGGAGGGCGGGCTGATCGAGCCCGGCCGGTCGGCGGATCTGGTGTTCATGGACCGCGCGCAGCATTCCTCCGGCACCGATCTGCTGGACAGCGTGCGCAAGGGCGATTTGCCCGGCATCGGCATGGTGATGATCGACGGCATCGTGCGCTGCGGCCGCAGCCGCAACACCCCCCCGGCCGAGCGCGTGCCGGAGGTGCTGGCATGACCGACCTGCCCATCGGCCCGCCGGTCGATCCCACCCCCCGCCCGCTGCCGCCGCGCGGCACGAAGCTGCGCGGGCAGTACGTGGAACTCGAACCGCTGCACCCGCGCCACGCGCCCGACCTGTGGCGCGCGGCCGAGGCAGGCACCGCGCGCGGGGACGCAAGCTGGACCTATCTCGGCTATGGCCCGTTCGCGTCCGCGGCGGCGCTGGAAACATTCATCGCCGAGTTCGCGGCCAAGCATGACCACGTGGTCTGGGCCGTCCGCCCGATTGCCACCGGCGTTGCCTCCGGCTGGCTCACGCTGATGAGCATCGAGCCCGCCAACGCCGCGATCGAGCTTGGCAATATCTGGCTCGCGCCGGTTATGCAGCGCACCCGTGCCGCGAGCGAGGCGATGTTCCTGCCGCTGAAACTGGCCGCCGACGATCTCGGCTACCGGCGGCTGGTGTGGAAGTGCAACGCGCTCAACGCCCCCTCCCGCCGCGCCGCCGACCGGCTGGGCTTCACGTTCGAGGGCGAGCACCGCTGGGCAATGACGGTGAAGGGCCGCCAGCGCGACACCGCTTGGTTCAGCATCCTGGCGCCGGAATGGCCGCGCGCGCGCGATGCGATGCTCGCATGGCTGGCCCCGGAGAATTTCGCCCCGGACGGCACGGCGAGGCGCGGCGCCGCGGAGATCCGGGCGGCGGCGCGATAGTGGCGGTTGTCATCAGTTGACACATGTCAATGCGAATTACGACGCACCCAGTAACCTGACGTTAACTTGATCGACCTGGGTGGCAACCCTGCCGCCGCGATGGGGCAACGATCGATAACGTCGGAGGGTTAGACATGTCCGCATCATCTCCCGCACGGCCGCTGTAGCGGCGGGCGTTCAAGGTGGCGCTGCTGCTCGGCGCGGCCATGCCATTCGCCGGCGCCGCGCTCGCCCAGACGGCGCCATCGTGGCTGGTCGTGGTGAACAACGCCGTGGTGGCCCCGCAATCGGTGGCCCAGGCGCAGAGCGCCAAGTTCTTCAGCTACAACCAGCCGGCGATCAACGACGTGGGGCAGGTGGTGTTCCGTGCCCGGGCCAAGCCGGCCAGCGGCAGCAGCGGCAGCGGCGGGGGCGGTGGCAGCCAGCCGACGAAGGGCGTGTACACCCGCGACATCGCGCACCTGAACGGACCGGTCACCATCGTGGCCGATAGCCTCGGCATGCTGGTGCCCGCCCCGAACACCACCGGGAGCAGCTTCATCGAGTTCCCCTCCACCCCGCGCAGCGACGCGCGCTCGTCCATGGTGGCCACGCGGGCGCAGCATCAGGGTGTCGTGACCCTCGCGGATGGCAGCAAGGTGGGCACCTCGGGCGTGTACGCGACCCCGGCCGGCGTGCTGACCACGGCGGCGAGCCAGCTCGGCGACGTGCCGGGCTATGCCTACGCCCAGGTGCCGGGGGCGGCCCCGGGCATCGGCTTCGACCAGTTCCCCGGCTCGCCCTCGCCGGTGGCCAACCGCGCCGTGGTGTTCAAGGGCAACTACACCGAGGGGGGCGTCAGCAAGACCGGCATTTTCTACCGTGACGCGCTGGCCAATGGCGGCACCGCGCCGTTCGGGCTGGTCGCGCATACCGGCACGCCGATCCCCGGCACCTCGCTCACCTTCGGCTCCACCGCGCCGCCGAGCGCGGCGCTGGTCGGCGCCGAGACGATCCTGAACAACGTGCAGGTGGTGTTCACCGGCTTCGATGTCGAGGACGCACCGACCGCCGGCGGCATCTACCTCTCCAAGCTGTCCAATCCCACGGCGCTGCGCACCATCGTCCAGATCGGCGGGGCGGTTCCGGGCGCGCCCGGCCAGGTGTTCAACGGCTTCGGCGAGGGGCTGTCGTTCAACGGGCGCTATGTCAGCTTCTGGGGAAGCTGGGGCAGCGCCAAGATGACGGTGCACAAGACCTGCCCGACCGACGGCAACGCCGACCTGATCGCGTTCTGCCTCACGCAGTATCCGAACGGCGTGGACCTGACGGAATCGGTGCACCAGGGCATCTTCTTCGCCGACACCGTGAACGGGCGCGTCCGGATGGCGGCGCAGACCGGTGCGAACGGCTACACCGACTTCATCTACTGGGTGTATTCCGGCATGCCGCCGGGCACGGGCGGGGCGACCGACGCCGAGTATCCGCGCTGGCGCGCGTCCGCCTTCAGCGGGGTGCAAAACGCGGCGATGGTGTTCAAGGGCCAGAAGGGCAGCGTGGACGGGCTGTACGTGGACGTGACCTACGTCGCGGACGCCGACACCACGCGCCTGCGCACCCTGCTGGACACCACGATGAGCGGGCAGAGCGTGGATCTCGCGGCCCCCGCCGGCTCGCTCGTCTCCTCCATCGGCGTCGAGCGCGACGGCCTGCGCAACGGCTGGCTCGCGGTCAGCGTCGGCATGGAGAACGTGGCGACCGCCGAGAGCTGGTCCGGGATCTACGCGCGCTACTGCGGCCCTGCCTGCAAGCAGTAATCGCCCCTCTCCCCCCGCCGGGGATGCCCGGCGGGGGGCCGCGCCGCCGCCAAACATATGTGGCGTCGAAACTATCTTGACCCGTGCCGCCCGATCGCGTAAACGTCAACACTAGAGAAAAAAGATTGTGAAAGCCTGATCTGACCAGGCCTTCGCAAGGTTGTTCATCTCAGGAGCCGCCACCATGTCGCTGCGCCCCGTGGCCTACGCCGTCGTGCCGTCGCTGGTGCTCGCGCTCGCGTTCACCGCCTCCGCGCACGCGGCGTTGCTCGACAACTTCAACCGCCCGAACGCCTCCACGCTGGGGCCGAATTGGGCGCTCCAGAATGGCGGGGTGTCGATCCTGAACAATCAGGCGACGGAGACCGGCGCCTCCGGCTCGGAATCGCTGGCGACGTTCAATGTCGGGATCGGCCCGTCGGCCTCGGCCGATGTCTCCGCGGTCCTCGGCAGCGGCACGCAGTACATCGCCCTGGTCCTCGGCTACACCAACCTCGACGACAATTTCTTCATCAAGGTGCAGGACAACGGCGCCGGAACCGGGTTCGACTCGTATGCGTTCTACTACGGCAACAACAACTCCGGCTACGCCTCCGGCGCGTTGACCGATTTCGGCAATCTGACGACCGCCTTCACCACCGGCAACATCAGCGCCATCGCCAGCGGCTCCACCGTGACGCTGGATGTCACGCCGACCGGCGGTGCCACCCAGGTTTACACCTGGGACTACGGCGTGACCCCCACCGGCAACGGCATCGGGCTGGGCTTCTACGGCACGGCGATGGCGGACAATTTCAGCGGCCACGCGGTGCCGGAGCCACTGTCGATGGCGGTGCTGGGCACCGGGCTCGTGGGCCTGATCGGCATGCGCCGCCGCCGCGCGGCGTAGGCCCGGGCCTTACACCTGCAAATGCGCGGCGCGCGCGGCCTCGTCGGCCAGCAGCGCCTCCATGGTGCCTTCCCAGACGATACGCCCGCTTTCCAGCACCACCGCGCGGTCGGCCACGCGGGCGGCGAAATGGAAGTTCTGCTCGGCCAGCAGCACCGCGACCCCGGCCTGCTTCAGCGCCAGGATCGCATGCGCCATCTGCTCGACGATCAGCGGCGATAGCCCCTCGCTCGGCTCGTCCAGCAGGATCGCGCGCGGGTTGCCCATCAGCGTGCGCGCGATGGCGAGCATCTGCTGTTCGCCGCCGCTCATGCGTCCGCCCGCGCGCGCGCGCATCCGCCCCAGGTTGGGGAACAGCGCGAACAGCCGCGCCTCGGTCCACGGTTCCAGTCCCTCGCGCGGCGGCTGGCGGCCGACTTCCAGGTTCTCCATCACCGAGAGATCGGCGAAGATGCGCCGCTCCTCCGGCACGTAGCCGAGGCCCGCGCGCGCGATGCGGTGCGGCTCCCAGCCCGCCACCTGTTGCCCGCCGAACACGATCTCGCCGCCGCGCGGGCGCACCAGCCCGATCAGCGATTTCATCGTCGTGCTCTTGCCCGCGCCGTTGCGCCCCAGCACCACCAGCACCTCGCCCGCGCCGAGCGCGAAGGACACGCCCTGGAGGATATGCGCGCGCCCGTAATAGGCGTGCAGGTCGGCCACGCTCAGCATCAATGCCCCCCGCTGGTCGCGCCGGAGCCCAGATACACCTCGCGCACCCGCGCATCCGCGCGCACGCTGGCGGCGTCGCCCTCGGCGATCAGTTCGCCGTGGTGCAGCACCAGAATCCGGTCCGCGACGCCAAAAACGATGTCCATGTCGTGCTCGGTGAACAGCACCGCGAGGCCAAGCTCGCCGGCCAGCCGCCGGGTCAGCCCCATCAGCGCGGTGCGCTCGGCGGGCGCCATGCCGGCGGTCGGTTCGTCCATCAGCAGCAGGCGCGGCCGCCCGGCCAGCGCCATCGCCAGTTCCAGCCGCTTCAGGTCGCCATAGGCCAGCACCCCCGCCGCCCGCCCGGCCTGCGCCGCCATGCCCACCTGTTCCAGCAGCGCCCGCGCTTCCTCCGTCCGCCGCAACCGCGCCGCGCGGCCGAAGGCGAACGCCTCGCCGTGATGGCTCAGCAGCGCCGTCTGCACGTTCTCCCGCACCGTCATCGAGGCGAAGGTCGCGGTGATCTGGAACGTCCGCCCCACGCCGAGCCGCCAGACCCGGCGCGGGGCCAGGCCCGAGATGTCGCGCCCCAGCAGCCGCACCCGCCCGCCATCCGGGCGCAACTGGCCGTTGAGCATGTTGAAGCAGGTGGACTTGCCCGCCCCGTTCGGCCCGATCAGCGCCAGCATTTCGCCGGCGGCGACCGAGAACGACACGCCGCGCACCGCCGCGACCCCGCCGAACCGCTTTTCCAGCCGCTCGGCCGCCAGCACCGGCATGGGCGCCGTCATGACCGCCGCCACGCCCGTTGCGCGGCCCCCGCGATGCCTTCGGGGAAGGCCAGCACCAGCGCCACGATCGCCGCGCCCAGCACCAGCCGCCACCAGTCCGTCGCCCGCAGCAGCGCGTCGTACAGCCCGGTATAGACCAGTGCCCCCACCAGCGGCCCGCTGATGGTCTGCACCCCGCCCAGCAGCACCATCAGCAGCGCATCGACCGACCGGCCGAGCGAGGCGGCGGTGGGGAACACGCTGCCCTTGCTGAACACCGACAGCCCGCCCGCGAGTCCGGCGGCGGCGCCGGCGATGGCGAAGGCTAACAGCCTTAGCTTTGCCGTCGGCAGCCCGATCGCCTCCGCCCGCAGCGCCGAATCCCGCGCGGCGCGCAGCGACACCCCGAACGGCGCGTACAGCACGTGCCGCAACAGCATCGCGCCCCCCGCGCACACCGCGAGCACCAGCCAGTAGAACCGGCGCGGGTCCGTGAGCGCCGCCGGCGGCCAGACGGACAGAATGCCGTTATCCCCGCCGGTGATGCCGGACCACTGGAACGCCACCGCCCAGACGATCTGCGCGAAGGCCAGCGTCAGCATCGCCAGATACACGCCGGACAGCCGCACCACGAACCAGCCGAACAGCGCGGCGACGAGGCCGGCCGCGAGCGGGGCCAGCAGCAGCGCGAGCGGGAAGGCGGCCCCCAGCGCCGTCGATGCCAGCGCCGCCGCGTACGCGCCCAGGCCGAACCACGCGGCATGGCCGAAGCTCGGCATGCCCCCAGGCCCCATCATGAAATGCAGCGAGGCCGCGAACAGCAGCGCGATCATGGCTTCCGTCAGCACCGACAGCGCGAACGGCCCCACCGCGAACGGCGCCGCCGCCAGCACCAGCAGCGCGGCCAGCCCCGCCCAGCGCAGCACCACGGGTGCCGGCAGCACCAGCGGCGGCGCCTCCGCCTCCCGCGCCGTGGCCCCCGCGCGGCCGAGCAGCCCGTGCGGGCGGGCGACGAGCGTTGCCGCCATGACCACGAACACCAGCACCAGCGTCGCTTTGGGCACGAACACGATGCCGATCGCCTGCAACACCCCGATCAGCACGCTCGCCAGATACGCGCCGGGCAGGCTGCCCAGCCCGCCCACCACGACGATGACGAAGGCATCGGTGATCACCGACAGATCGAGCGTGAGGTTCGCCGTGCCGTCCGGCAAGGCGAGCGCGCCGCCCAGGCCCGCGAGCCCCGCGCCGAGCGCGAAAACCCCGGTGAACAGCTTGCGCTGATCCACCCCCAGTGCGGCGACCATCTCCCGGTCGGCGGTGGCCGCGCGCACCAGCGTGCCCCAGCGGGTGCGGTGCAGCAGCAGCCACAGCGCCCCCAGCACCACCGGCCCGGCCGCGATCAGCCACAGGTCGTACAGCGGAAACCGCTCGCCCCCGAGCACCACGAAGCCGCGCATCCAGGGCGGGCGCGGCAGCGGCAGATCCTCCGCCCCCCAGATCCATTGCGCGGCATCCTGCACCATCAGCACCACGCCGAAGGTGGCGAGCAGTTGCAGCAGCTCCGGCGCGCGATAGATGCGGCGCAGCAGCGCGACCTCCAGCACCGCCCCCACCGCCGCCAGGATCAGCGCCGTCGCCAGCACACCGAGAAGGAACCCGCCCGGATCGCGCGGCAGGTGGCCGAGCACCGTCCAGGCCACGTAGGCGCCCAGCATGTACAGGCTGCCATGGGAGAAGTTCACCACGCGCGTGACGCCGAAAATCACCGTCAGCCCGGCCGACACCAGAAACAGCGCCGACGCCCCGGCCAGGCCGGTCAGCAGTTGCAACAGAACGAAGGTCATGGATGGGCGGTGGCTTTCCGGCCGTGTCGCAGTATCATTGTGTCATCTCGCGCCACAGTGACTGCACCACGCTGTCGCGCTTCATCACGACAAGATCCTGGTAGTTGGTCAGCCCGCCGGCGCGGTACTCCGCCACGCTCAGCACGCGGCCCCATTGCACGTGGGTGAACGCCTCGGTCTGGTAGGTGGAGCGGTAGTAGTTCGCCGGCGCCACGCCATCCAGCGCCGGGTCCGGCCGCTGGTCCATGATGCCGTCGCGCGCCAGGATCGCGCGTTCCTCGTCCGGCAGGCGGATGCCGGCGAGGCTGCCCAGCACGCTGGCGACGAACACGCCGCCCGGCGCCAGCACGCGGCGGATTTCGCGCAGCCATTGCATCTGCACCGGCGCCGCCAGA
>JAKBCB010000081.1 GCA_021808185.1 Pseudomonadota bacterium | reverse complement strand
GCGATCACCGATGCCGAGTCGCTCGCCTGGAAGCAGGACTATGTGGAGCGCGTCGCGTGGTGCGACATGGGCCTGTATGTGGGGGCGACGAAGGCTAACGTCGCGAGCCTTGCCGGGCTGGAGACCGCGCGCGGCGTGTGCGCGATCAAGGTCTTTGCCGGCAGTTCGACGGGCGACCTGCTGGTGGAGGACGACGCGAGCCTGGAGCGGGTGATGCGCGCCGGCCGCCGCCGCATCGCCTACCATTCCGAGGACGAGTACCGCCTGCAAAGTCGGAAAGGGATGTTCCGCAGCGGCGATCCTTATGCGAGCCACATGGAATGGCGCGACGAGGAATGCGCCTTCCTCGGCACCCGCCGCATCCTCGCCATCGCGCGCGCCACCGGCCGGCCCGCGCACATCCTGCACGTCTCAACCGCCGAGGAGCTGGATTACATCAACGATTTCAAGGATATCACCACCGCCGAGGTGCTGCTGAACCACCTGACGCAGGTGGCGCCGGAGGTGTACGAGCGGCTGGAGGGTTTCGGCGTGATGAACCCGCCGATCCGTGGCCAGCGGCACCTGGACGCGGCCTGGGCGGCGGTGCGCGACGGCACGGTGGATACCATCGGCTCCGACCACGCGCCGCACCCGCGCGAGGCCAAGCTGAAGCCCTGGCCGGAGGTGCCGGCGGGCCTGACCGGGGTGCAGACGCTGGTGCCGGTGATGCTGGACCACGTGAACGCGGGCAGGCTCTCGCTCGCGCGGATGGTCGATCTGATGTGCGCCGGGCCTGCGCGGGTGTACGGCGTGGTGGGCAAGGGGCGCCTCGCCGCCGGGTACGACGCGGATTTTTCCGTGGTCGATCTGAAACGCCGGAGAACCATCGAGGAAAGCTGGATCGTCACCCCCTGCGGCTGGACCCCGTTCGCCGGCATGGCCGTGACGGGCTGGCCGGCCGCGACCATCGTGCGCGGGCGCGTGGTGATGCGCGAGGACGAGGTGCTGGGGGAGCCGGGCGGAAAGCTGGTGCGGTTCAGGTAGAAGCTACCGCTTCAACGACGCGAGCATTTCCCGGCGCAGGATGGCATTGATGCGCGTCTGATAGCCCTTGCCCTGGGCACGCAACCACGCCAGCACATCGGAATCGATGCGAACGGTGGTGGCCGTCTTGGTCGGCCGGTAGAACCGCCCGCGCACGGCGTTCTTCCAGAAATCCTCGGTCAAAGGTGGAATGTCGCTGTAGTCGATCGCCTCGTCCGGCATCGCGGCGAGGGCGGCAAGCTCCGCCGTTTGCGCCTCCGTCGGCGGCGGAGGGTTCGATGGATCGAAATCAGACCTAACGACTTTCCTGCTCATAGCGCCGCCTCTCCTTTCGGCTCGCCTCTCGGGCCGAGATGATCCGGATAACCTCAACGATCTCGCCGTTTTCGTCTTCCTCGCGGGTGGTGTGGACAACCACCACGAACAAAAAGTTTTCCACGGCCCTCAGTGTGATCCAACGCTGCTCGCGACCTTCGTCCCGATCGCCGTCACTCACCGCGAAGGGATCAGCGAAGACGCGGCGCGCCGTTTCGAAACTGACACCGTGCTTGCGCCGATTGATCGCAGCCTTTGCCGGATCCCATTCAAACCGGATCATCGGCGCGCACTGTTACTACAGATCTGTGCAAACGAGCGAAAACATCAACTCTACCGCCCCAACGCGCGCCAGCCGATATCGCGCCGGTGGAACAGATCGGGCGCCGCGATGGCGGCCACCGCGCGATAGGCGGCGGCATGGGCCGCGTGCAGGTCCGCGCCGGTGCCGGTCACGGCCAGCACACGGCCGCCCGAGGACACCAGCTGCCCGTCCAGCCGGTCCGTGCCGGCCTGGAACACCAGGGCGCCCGGCACCGCCTCGGCGGCGGCGAGCTGGCCGATGGGGGCGTGGCGTATCGGCGTGCCGGGGTAGCCGCGCGCGGCCAGGATCACGCATAGGGAGGCCACGGGCCGCCAGCGCAGGTCGAAGTCGGCAAGTTCGCCGTCGCAGGCGGCGAGCAGCGCGGGCAGCAGGTCGGATTGCAGGCGCGGCAGCAGGCATTCGGCTTCCGGATCGCCGAAGCGGACGTTGAACTCGATCAGCTTGGGTCCGTCCGCCGTCAGCATCAGCCCGGCGAACAGGATGCCGCGAAACGGCGTGCCCTGGCGGGCCAGCTCGGCCAGCGCCGGGCGGACGATGCGGGCCATGGCCTCGGCCTCCAGCGCGGGCGTCAGCGCCGGCGGCGGCGAATAGGCGCCCATGCCGCCGGTGTTGGGGCCGGTGTCACCCTCGCCCACGCGCTTGTGGTCCTGCGCCGCGCCCAGCGGCAGCGCGGTGGTGCCGTCGCAGAGCGCGAACAGGCTGACTTCCTCGCCGAACAGGCATTCCTCGATCACCACGGACGCACCGGCCTCGCCCAGCGTGCCCTGTTCCATGAACTCGGCGATGGCCGCCTCGGCCTCGGCGACGGTGGCGGCGACCACCACGCCCTTGCCGGCGGCAAGCCCGTCCGCCTTCACCACGATGGGCGCGCCGCGGCGGCGGACGAATTCGCGCGCGGCCTCGGCGTTGTCGAACCGCTCCCACAGCGCGGTCGGGATGCCGGCGGCGTCGCAGATTTCCTTGGTGAAGGTCTTGCTCCCCTCCAGCCGTGCCGCCGCCGCCGAGGGGCCGCAGCAGCGGATGCCGGCCAGCCCCATCGCATCGGCGATGCCGGCGACCAGCGGCGCCTCCGGGCCGGGGACCACCAGATCCACGGCATTGTCGCGGGCAAAGGCGACGAGGGCAGCCACATCGAGCGCGCCGATGGGCACGTTCTCCGCGACCCGCGCCGTCCCCGGGTTGCCGGGGGCGCACCACAGCTTGGTCAGCAGCGGGCTTGCCGCCAGCGCCCAGCACAGCGCGTGCTCCCGTCCGCCGCCGCCCACCACCAGCACGCGCATCGCGATATCCTCCGAGGCTTCCCGTCGGTGGTGGCCTTAGCATAGGGTCGCGGCATGGACGACCTGCCCGCCACACCCGTTTCCAACATCCCCGAATACAGCGTCTCCGAGATTTCCGGCGCGGTGAAGCGCACGCTGGAAGGCGCGTTCGGCCGCGTGCGGGTGCGCGGCGAGATCACCGAGCTGAAGCGGTATCCCTCCGGCCACATCTATTTCTCGCTGAAGGACGAGGGCGGCAAGATCGCCGGCGTGGTGTGGAAATTTTCCGTCCCGCGCCTGGGGCTGGAGCCGGAGAACGGGGTCGAGGTGATCGCCACCGGAAAAGTCTCCGCCTACGGTGACCGCTCGACCTACCAGCTCATCGTGGACCGCATGGAATATGCCGGCGCCGGCGCGCTGCTGGCCCGCATCGAGATGCTGCGCGCGAGGCTGGCGGCCGAGGGGCTGTTCGACGGCGAGCGCAAGCGGGCGCTGCCGCTGCTGCCGATGGTGGTCGGCGTCGTCACCAGCCCGCAGGGCGCGGTGATCCAGGACATCAAGACGACGATTCTGCGGCGCTTCCCGCGCCACATCCTGCTGTGGCCGGTGCCGGTGCAGGGCGAGGGTGCCGCCGCGAAAATCGCCGAGGCGATCAACGGGTTTTCGGCACTTCCCGTGGGCGGAAAAATTCCCCGCCCGGATGTGGTGATCGTCGCGCGCGGCGGCGGCAGCCTGGAAGACCTGATGGCGTTCAACGAGGAAATCGTCGTCCGCGCCGCCGCCGCCTCGACCATTCCGCTGATCTCGGCGGTGGGGCACGAGACGGACACGACGCTGATCGACTTCGCTTCCGACCGGCGGGCGCCGACGCCGACCGCCGCCGCCGAGATGGCGGTGCCGTCGCGCGCGGAACTGGCCGCCGGCTTGCAGCAGCAGGGCGCGCGGCTGTCCGGCGCGCTGAATCGGATCGCGCAGGAAGCGCGGCTGCGGCTGCAACGGGCGGAGCGCGGGTTGCCCGATCTGCCCACCCTGCTCGGCACCGCGCGGCAGCGCCTGGACGATCGCGGGCAGCGGTTCGCCCTCGCTCTGCCGAACCTGCTGGCCGCGCGCCGCGCGGCGGTGGAGCGGGCGGGCGCGCGCCTGCCGCACCCGGCGCAGGCGGTGGCGGCCACCAGAAACGTGCTGGCGGATCGCGGGCACCGGCTGTCGCTGGCGCTGCCGCTGCTGGTCGCGGCTCGACGCTCGGGCCTTGCCTTGCAATCGGAAAAACTGACGGGCGCGCTGCGCCATGCGGTGACAAGCCGCGCCGCCCTGGCCGCGCGCGTGCTGCCGCGCCTGACGGCGGCCCCGGTGGAAGCGCGGCTGCGCGAGGCGCGGGCACGGCTGGAGGGGTTCGCGGCGCGGCTGGAGAGCGTTTCGCACAAGGCGGTGCTGGCGCGCGGCTACGCGGCGGTGTTTGCCGCCGATGGCCACCCGCTCACCACGGCCGCCGCCGTGAAGCCCGGGGCGACGCTGCGCATCGATTTCGCCGATGGCTCGGTGCGGGCGACGGCCGCGCGCGACGATCAGCGGCAGGGGGCGTTGGCATTGTAGAGACGCGCTACGCTTCCCCCAGCAGCCCCGCCACCAGCCCCGGCAAATCCTCCGCCGTATCGGCCAGCGCGTCCGCGCCCGCCTGTTCCAGTTCCGCGCGGTCGCCGTAGCCCCACAGCACGCCGATGGCGCGCACATCGTTGGCGTGGGCGCCAAAGATGTCGAAGCTTCGATCGCCGACCATGACGCATTGGTCCGGCGCCAGGCCTTGCGTGGCCAGCACATAGGCGATCAGCTCGGGCTTGTGCGACAGCACGCCATCGACGGCCGCTCCGTAGATCGCCCGGAAATGGCCGGCCAACCCCAGGTGCGTGAGGATGCGGCGCGCCACCGACGCGGGCTTCGAGGTCGCGACGAACAGCGCCAACCCCTCGTCGCGCAGCGCGTGCAGCACTGGCGGAATCGCGGCGTAGGCAGCGGCCTGGAACAGCCCGCCATTGTCGTATTCGCGGCGATACGCCTCGGCCGCCGGCTCCACCATCGCGCCGCCGCCAAACGGATCGAGCAGGCGAAGAAAAATATCGTGCAGGGGCGGGCCGACGACCCAGGACAAATCGGCCGACGCATCGAGCGGATGGCCCACCGACGCCATGGCGTGCCGGACACAGGACACAATACTGGGGCCGGATTCCACCAGGGTTCCGTCGAGGTCGAGCAGGGCGGCGCGGGTCATGTGTAAACGTCCTTCGGCCAACGGCGATGCAGCCACAGCCACTCGGCGGGGCGGGCGCGAATCCAGGTTTCCAGGCACGCATTCATCGCGGCGGTGAGGCTCGCCACGTCGGCGGCGCGGTCGCCGGTATGCGGCAGCGGCAACGGGGCCTCGACCACGATGCGCAGGCGCGCGGGGCCGAGGCGTTCCACATGCGCCGGAATCAGCTTGCAGCCAAAGCGTAGCGCGAGCGCCGCGCCGGCCGAGGGGGTCATGGCGGGATGGCCGAAGAACGGGGCGGCGATGCCGTCGTTCATCTTCTGGTCAACCAGCATGGCCAGCACGCCGCCCGAGCGCAGATGCGCCAGCGCGCCGCGCGCCCCCTCCGCCCCCTTGGGGAACATTTTTGTCTCGGCGCCGATGGCCTCGCGGCGCAGCGCGTTGATGAGGCGGTCGGCATAGGGGTTGGTCGCGGCGCGATAGACGCCGGCCAGCAGCACGCCGTTCGCGGCGGCGGCTGGGGTCAGCACTTCCCAGTTGGCGATATGGCCGGAAAAGAACAGCGCCGGGCCGCCTTCCCGCCGGACGGCGGCGATATGCTCGGCGCCCACCACCTCCCAGCGCAGGCGCGGCAAATGCGGGATTTCGGCGACGGTGCGGCCGAGATTGTCCCACACGCCGCGCACGACGGCGGTCCGGCCGGCCGCGTCCATGCCGGGAAACGCCAGACGCAGATTGGCCTCGGCGACGCGGGAGACCGGCAGCAGCGGCCCCAGCGCGCGCGCGATGGCGGCGCCGAGGTTGGATGCGGCGACCGGCGAGAGCAGCCGCACCAGCCGCAGCGCCAGCCACAGCACGGCGGCTTCCAGGCGGAATTGCAGATCCCTCACGGCACCAACCCGGCGAGCAATGCCTCCAGCGCCGCCTCATCCGCCCAGGCCAGCCGCACGCCGATGACGCTGACACGCGCGCGGTCCGCCGGCGCGAGGCGGGCGGCGTCCTTGGGCGTGGTGACAAGCATCGCGCCATGCTCGGCCGAAGTCGCGACCAGCGCGGACAACTCGGCGGCGGAAAACCGGTGGTGGTCGGGGAAGGCAAACCGCGCCGCGAGCGTCACGCCCGCGCTCTCCAGCATGGTGAAGAATTTCTCCGGCCGGCCGATGCCGGCGAAGGCCACGGCGCGGCGCCCGACGAAGGCCGCGATCTCCGGCCCCGGTTGCAAGCTGGCGGCGAGCACGGGCAGGCGCGGCGGCAGGGTTGCGGTCGCGCCATGGCGATCCGGGCCGATCAGCACGGCGGCGCGGCAACGGGCGGCGGCGGCGGCCACTGGCTCGCGCAGGGGGCCGGCGGGAATGGCGCGGCCGTTGCCGAACCCCGCCGCGCCGTCGATGACAAGAAAGGAGACATCCTTGTGCAGCGTGGGATTTTGCAGGCCATCATCCATCACCAGCGCCGTGGCGCCATCCGCGATCGCGGCCCGCGCGCCGGCGGCGCGGTCGGTGGCGACATAGGTCGGGGCCACATCGGCGAGCAGCAAGGCTTCGTCGCCGACCATCGCCGCGTCGTGGCGGGCGGGATCGACGCGCACCACGCGGCCCGCGCGGCCGCCATAGCCGCGCGTGAGGAATGCCACGGCCACGCCGCGCGCGCGCAGGCGCTGCCCGAGATCGAGTGCCAGCGTGGTCTTGCCCGCGCCGCCCGCCGTCGCGTTGCCGCAGCAGATCACCGGCACCGGGGCGCGCCAGCCCGGCCGTGCCACGCGCCGCGCGGTGGCGGCGGCGTACAGCGCGCCGAGCGGCGAGAGCAGGCGCGGCAGCACCCCGTCCCGCGCCCAGAACCCCGGCGCGCGCATCAGCCGGGCCGCCCGGGCAGCAGGTCCAGCAGCATCGCCGCCACCTCGCGGGGCAGGTCGCCGTGCTTGCGGGCGGCGGCGATGCCGGCCTCGCCCATGGCGGCGCGCTGGCCGTGATCGGCGAGCAGCGCGCCGACCCAGTCAGCCAGCGCGGGCGCGTCGGCCACGCGGGCGAGCGCGCCCGCCGCCTCCAGCACCGCAACCGGCTCGGCGAAATTGCGCACATGTGGGCCCACCGCGACGGCGCAGCCCAGGCGCGCCGGTTCCAGCGGATTCTGCCCGCCATGCGGCACGAGGCTGCCGCCGACGAAGGCGATGCCGACGGCGGAATAGAACAGGCCGAGTTCGCCCAGCGTGTCGGCCACCCAGATGCCGGCGGCCTCGGGCGGGCCCTCGCCGCGCGAGCGCAGCGTCATCGGGACACCCTGCGCGAGCGGAAGGATCTCCGGCCCGCGCTCCGGATGGCGCGGCACGATGATGGTCAGCAGGCCGCGATGGCGCGGCGCGAGCGTGCGGTGCACGGCAATCACGCGCGCATCCTCGCCCGGATGGGTGCTGGCGGCGAGCCAGACCGGGCGCTCGCCGAAGGCGTGGCGCAGGCGTTGCAACTCCAGCCGCGACACCGGCAGCGGCGGGGCGGCGAATTTCAGGTTGCCCGGCGCGCTGACGCTTGCCGCGCCGAGCTGTCGTAGCCGCTCCGCATCGCCCGCCGATTGCGCCTGGACCCGCGAGAACGCGCCGAACAGCAGGCGGGCGAAGCCGCGCATCCGCCGCCAGCGCGCGAAGCTGCGCGGCGAGAGGCGGGCATTGACCAGCATCAGCGGAATTTTGCGCGCGCGCGCCGCAAGGATCAGGTTGGGCCAGATCTCGCTTTCCACCAGCCCACCCGCATCGGGCCGCCAATGCCCCAGGAACCGCGCGACCCAGCCCGGCACGTCGAGCGGGACGAAGCGGTGCAACACGACATCCGCCAGCCCCAGTTCCGGCAGCCGCCGCGCCAGGAGGTCGCTGGAGGTGACGGTGCCGGTGGTGAGCAGCACGCGCAGATCGGGCGCCATCCGGTGCAGCGCGGTCAGCACCGGGAGCACGGAGACGGTCTCGCCGATGCTGGCCGCGTGCAGCCACAGCAGGCGGCCGCGCGGGCGGGGCGTGGCGTCCTTGCCCCAGCGTTCCGGCAGGCGGGTGGCGATCTCCTTGCCGCGCGCCACGCGGCCACGCAGCATGATCCGCAGCAGCGGCGCGGCCCCGGCGGCGGCGGCGGCGTACAGCCCGGCCAGCATCACGAACACAGCCGGTCGGCGCGGTCGGCGGCCTCGGTCAGCGCCGCCGCGATCGCGGGCAGCGCGGCCTCCGCCCCGTCGCGCGGGACGGCGATGGGCGGCAGGCAGACGATCGCGCCGCGCCCGAACGGCAGCGGCAGCACCATGCGGTCCCAGCTTCGCAGCACGTATTTGCGACTCGTCTGCGCCGAGCACGGCAGCACGGCGACGCCCGACAGCGCCGCGAGCTGCGCCACCCCGGAGGCCGCGACCCGGCGCGGGCCGCGCGGACCATCGGGCGTGATCGCCACCTGATCGCCGGCGGCCAGATAGTCGAGCATCTGCCGCAGCCCGGCCGCCCCGCCGCGATCCTGGCCATGACGCGCCGAGGAGCCATGCACGAAATCGAGCCCGAACCGCCCGAGCAGCGTGCCGATGAACCGCCCGTCGCGATGGCGGCTCACCAGCACGTGCATGGTCGGGTCGCCGCCCCGGCGGGCGAGGTTCCACAGCGCGGGCATCAGCGGCAGCCGCTCGTGCCAGAACGCGGCGATCACCGTCTGGCCTTGCAGATGCGGGGCGACATGCTCGGCGCCGTGCAGCCGCCAGCGCGTGGTGCGCAGCGCGAACGCGAGGTAATGGCCGAGCACGGCCGCGAACAGCCCGAGCACCGCCTTGTGCCGCAACAGCCGTTTGATCATGGCCCTTGGCGTGCCCGACGCGACATCGCGCGGCGGTAGCATGCGGGCGGCAATGCTTCAATGCGCGGCGCGCGCTACCCGCCCAACGGCACCAGATGCGACAGGAACACTTCGGCGCAGGCGCGCCAGGAATACCGCTCGGCATGGGCGCGGCAGGCGTCGCGGTCGGCCTCCAGCGCGCGCAGGCAGGCGGCGCGCAGATCGGCGTCCACCGCGCCGACCCGCCCCGCGGTGCCCGCCAGGATGTCGCGCGGCCCCGTCACGTCGAACGCGGCCACCGGCGTGCCGCAGGCCAGCGCCTCCAGCAGCACGAGGCCGAACGTGTCGGTCAGGCTCGGGAACACGAACACGTCGCCGCCCGCGTAGGAGCGCGCCAGTTGTGCGCCGAAGCGCGGGCCGGTGAAGGTGACGCTGGGATAGTCCCGCTTCAGCGTCGCCAGTTGCGGCCCGCCGCCGACCACGACCTTCGAGCCGGGCAGATCGAGGTCGAGAAACGCGCGGATGTTCTTCTCGATGGCGACGCGCCCGACATAGAGGAACACCGGGCGCCTGGCGCCGAAATGCTCGCGCGGCTCCGGGCGGAACAGGTCCAGATCGACGCCGCGCGTCCATGGCTTCAGATGGGTGAAGCCGCGTCCCGCGAGATCGTCGTGCAGGCTCTGTGTCGCCACCATCGTCCCCTGCCCCGCGCCGTGGAACCGGCGCAGGAACCGGTAGGCGAGGCCGGGCGGCAGGCCGATGCGGGCCTGCACGTATTCCGGGAACTTGGTGTGGAACGAGGTGGTGAAGGCGTAGCCCCGGCGCAGCGCCCAGGCCCGCGCGGCCGCCCCCAGCGGGCCTTCGGTGGCGATGTGCAGCGCGTCCGGGGCAAACGTCTCGATCAGCCGCGCGAGCTTGCGGCGCGGCAGCACGGCGAGGCGGATGTCCGGATAGGTCGGCAGCGGCAGGGTGCGGAAGCGGTCCGGGCCGATCACCTCGACCGCGTGGCCCATGCCGGCCAGTTCCTCGGCCACGGTCGCGAGCGTGCGCACCACGCCGTTCACCTGCGGACGCCAGGCGTCCGAGACGATCAGCACGCGCATCGGCGCGTGGGCCGCCAGCGGCAACCCGGCCGTGGCGAGACCCGTCGGGGCGAGGATGTCAGGCAGCTTCGGGCACGTTCACGCGGCGCGGCGCGAAGAAGCTCAGGCGATTGAGGGCCGCCCAGTCCACCAGCTCCAGTCTCCCGTCGTGATGCTCGACCAGCGCCGTGCAGCTTTCCACCCAGTCGCCGTCGTTGATGTAGAGCACGCCGTTCACGTCGCGCATTTCGGCGTGGTGAATGTGGCCGCACACCACGCCGTCGAAGCCGCGCCGGCGCGCCTCGTTGGCGAGGGCGGATTCGAAGCGGTCGATGGCCTTGACGGCTTCCTTGACCTGCCGCTTCAGCCATTGCGAGAGCGACCAGTACGGCAGCCCGAGCCGGCGCCGCACCGCGTTGAACCAGGTGTTGAGGCTGAGCGCGGCGGTGTACGCCCAGTCGCCCAGCAGGGCGAGGAACTTCGCGTAGCGCACCACGCTGTCGAACTCGTCGCCGTGCGTGACCAGCAGGCGGCGGTCGTCCGCCGTGGTGTGCACCGCTTCCTTGCGCAGCCGGATGCCGGCGATCTCCAGCCCCAGCGGCAGCCACTGGCGGAACATCTCGTCGTGGTTGCCGGGGATGTATGTCACCTCGGCGCCGCCGCGCGCGTGGCGCAGGATCAGCCGCAGCACCTCGTCGCAATCGGCGTCCCAGTACCAGGATTTGCGCAGCCGCCAGCCGTCGATGATGTCGCCGACCAGATACAGGTGCGCGCAGTGCACGCGGCGCAGGAAATCGACCAGGAAATCGCTGCG
>JAKBCB010000080.1 GCA_021808185.1 Pseudomonadota bacterium | reverse complement strand
CGACCTGGCCATCGCGAACCCGTACTGGAACCCGCGCCCCGTCACGCGCGACGGCGTGCGGGCACTGCTGGTCGATGCGTTCGAGGGCAATCGCCCGGCAGCATAAGCCGGGGAGCATAGCGATGGGGAGGACATGGCGATGACCGAGGGCAAGCTTGTCGAGATTCGCGCGCCGGTGGGGCGCCGCCGCTTCGTCACCGCAGCCACCGCAGGCGCGGCGCTCGCTGGTCTTGGGCCGCTGCGCCCGGTTCGTGCCGCAACCAAGCCGATCAAGATCGGTTTCGTCAGCCCGCAAACTGATCCGCTCGCGGCGTTCGGCGAGGCGGACGCCTTCACGCTGCAACGCATGAAGCAGATGCTGGCCGACGGCGTGACGACGAAGGCCGGCAAGCGCCCGGTCGAGATCATCCTCAAGGACAGCCAGTCGAGCCCGAACCGCGCGGCGGAAGTGGCAAGCGGGCTGATCCAGGCGGACAACGTGGATCTGATGCTCGTCTCCTCGACGCCGGAGACGACGAACCCGGTCTCCGACCAGTGCGAGGTCAACGAGGTGCCCTGCATCTCCACGATGGCGCCGTGGCAGCCGTGGTTCTTCACGCGCGGCGGCAAGCCGGATACCGGCTTCAAATACACATGGCACTATTTCTGGGGCCTGGAGGACGTGATCGCCGTCTATACCGGGATGTGGGGGCAGCTCGCGACCAACAAGGTAGTCGGCGGCCTGTTCCCCAACGACGGCGACGGCAATGCCTGGGGCGACCCGAAGCTCGGCTTCCCGCCGGTGCTGGACAAGCTCGGCTACAAGCTCGTCGATCCCGGCCGCTACCAGAATCTGACGGATAATTTCTCCGCCCAGATCGGCCGCTTCAAGGAAGCGGGCGCCGAGATCATCACCGGCGTGGTGATCCCGCCCGACTTCACCACTTTCTGGACGCAGGCGCGCCAGCAGGGCTTCCGGCCGAAGGTTGCCAGCATCGGCAAGGCGATCCTGTTCCCCGTCGCGGTCGAGGCGCTGGGCGACACGGCGAACAACCTGTCGAGCGAAGTCTGGTGGTCGCCACGGCATCCGTTCAAATCCTCGCTGACCGGCGAAAGCGCGGGCGCGCTGGCGCAGGCCTACACGGCGACGACCAGGAAGCAATGGACGCAGTGCATCGGCTTCGCCCATTCGCTGATCGAAGTCGCCGTCGATGTGCTCAAGCGCGTCAAGGATGTCGAGGATCACGCGGGCGTCTCGGCCGCGATCGGGGCGACCTCGCTGGACACGGTGGTGGGCAAGGTTGCGTGGGGCGGCGGGCCAGTGAAGAATGTCGCCAAGACGCCGCTGGTCGGCGGCCAGTGGCGGCGCGGCGGTGCGTTCAAATACGACCTCGCCATCACGTTCAACGGCACGGCCCCGTTCATACCGGTGGACGGGCCGATGCAGCCGATTACCTGACCCCCCTCTGGAGCGACGCGATGCGCGATGTCACCGAAGCGACCGCCACCGAAGCCGTCGTCGGCAAGCTGGCCGGCTGCGAGAACGCGCGGCTGAAACAGGTGATGACGAGCTTCGTGCGGCATCTGCACGCCTTCGTGCGGGAGATCGAGCCGACGCAGGCGGAATGGTTCACCGCGATCAAATTCCTGACCGACACCGGGCATATGTGCGACGACAAGCGGCAGGAGTTCATCCTGTTGTCGGACACGCTGGGCGTCTCGACGCTGGTCGAACTCATCAACAACCGCAAAAGCCCGGGCATGACGGAGACCAGCGTGCTCGGGCCGTTCTGGGTGGAGGGGGCGCCGCATTTGCCGCTCGGCGCATCGATCGTCAAGGACGGCACGGCGGCGGACCTGCTGGTGCATGGGCGCGTGCACGACGCCGAGGGCCGGCCGATCGCGGCGGCGGTGCTGGATGTGTGGCAGACCGCGCCGAACGGCATGTACGATGTGCAGGACCCCAACCAGCCGGCAATGAACCTGCGCGGCAAGTTCACCACCGGCAGCGACGGCAGGTTCGATTTCCAGACGATCATGCCCACGCCCTATCCGATCCCGCACGACGGCCCGGTGGGCGCGCTGCTGACGGCCACCGGGCGGCACCCGTGGCGTCCGGCGCATCTGCATTTCATCATCTCCGCGCCCGGCTATCGGCTGCTGACCACGGCGCTGTATTTCGAGGGCGATCCCTACGTGGACAGCGATGCGGTATTCGGCGTGAAGAGCGATCTGGTGGTGCGGCCCTCGCCACGCAGCGACGCGGCCGGCTCCGAGGTGCGGTACGATTTCGGTCTCGAACGGGCGGAGTAGGACAATGCAGGACAAGGTCATCATCACCTGCGCGGTGACGGGCAACCTGACGGACCCCGCGAAGTGCCCGGCATTGCCGATCACGCCGAAGCAGATCGCCGATGCCTGTCTAGAGGCGGCCCAGGAAGGCGCCTCGATCGCGCATATCCATGTGCGCGATCCGCAAACCGGCCGGCCGTCGATGGAACTCGCACTTTATCGCGAAGTGGTCGAGCGCATCCGCGAAAAGAACGACTCGCTGGTGCTGAACCTGACCACCGGTCCCGGCGGCCGCTTCTCGCCGAGCGACGAGGATCCGAAGATCGCAGGCCCGGGCACGAACTTCCTGGTGCCCGAGAGGCGCGTGGAACATGTCGCGGCGCTGCGGCCTGAAATCTGCACCCTCGACCTGAACACCATGACGTTCGGCCGCGAGGTGGTCATCAACACGCCGAAGAATGTCACGCGCATGGCGAAGATCATCCGCGCCGCGGGCGTGATCCCGGAGCTGGAGGTGTTCGATTCGGGCGACATCCGCCTCGCGCACGACCTGATGGCCGAAGGCGTGCTTCAGGGGCCAGGATTGTTCTCGCTCGTGCTCGGCATCAAATACGGGTTCCCGGCGTCGGCCGAAGCGATGATGTACGCTCGCAACATGTTGCCGGCGGGCGCGGCCTGGACGGGCTTTGCCATCAGCCGGATGGAGTTCCCCGCCGTCGCGCTGTCCTACGTGCTCGGCGGCCATGTGCGCGTCGGTCTGGAGGACAACATCTTTCTCGACAAGGGCAAGCTCGCGCCCAGCAACGCGGCACTGGTGCAGCGCGCGCGCGAAATCGTCGAGCGCCTCGGCGGCACAATCGCAACGGCCGCCGACACGCGCGCCAAGCTCGGCCTGCCGGAGCGCGCCTTGCCGCCGCGCAGCGTCGCGCCGGCCTGACGCCGCAGCCTACAGGCTCCGCGCCAATTCCCACGCCTGCGCCGCCAGCGGCGCGGCGCGGGCCCCGACCTCGAACGCCTGCGCGGAGGCAGCGTTGCCTTCGTGCGCACGCTTCAATATGCCCTGCATGATCGCGGCCAGCCGGAACATGCCGTAAACGATGTAGTAGTCCCAGTGCTCCACTGGGGTCTGGCCGAGCCGGCGGAAATAGGCGGCAACGTAGTCGGCTTCGGCGGGAATGCCGAGCGCCGCGAGATCGGCACCGGCCAGACCGCGA
This sequence comes from Pseudomonadota bacterium, assembly GCA_021808185.1. GTDB lineage: Bacteria > Pseudomonadota > Alphaproteobacteria > Acetobacterales > Acetobacteraceae > CAJCJG01. Next base: position 7,404 of record JAKBCB010000080.1, on the reverse strand, counting down.
TGAATCTCCGGCGCGATGCGCCAGGACATGACGTGATAGGCGAAGTCGGATACCGGATCGCCGAGAGTGGACAGTTCCCAGTCCAGCACGGCCACCACGCGCGGCTCGGTTGGGTGGAAGATCAGATTGTCCATGCGGAAGTCGCCATGCACGATGGCGGTGGCGTCCCGCGCCGGCTGATTGGCCGGCAGCCATTCGATCAGCCGGTCCATCGCCTCGATGCGGTCGATTTCCGAGGCGCGGTACTGCTTCGTCCACCGGGCGATGTTGCGCGCCAGATAGTTTTCCGGCCGGCCGTATCCCTCCAGCCCAGCCGCGCGCCAGTCCACGGCGTGCAGCGCGGCGATGGTCTGGTTCATGGAATCGAACATCGCCGCGCGCTCCGCCGGCGGCACGCCGGGCAGCGTCTGGTCCCACAGCACACGGCCCTCGACCATCGACATCACGTAAAAAGCCGAGCCGAGAACTGCGTCATCCTCGCAAAGCGCGAGCGGCGCAGCGACGGGAAATCCGGTTTTATGCAGCGCGCGCATCACGCGGAACTCGCGATCCACCGCGTGCGCGCTCGGCAGCACCGTGCCGGCGGGCTTGCGCCGCAGCACGTAGTCGCCGCTGGCACTGTGCAGGCGGAAGGTGGGGTTGGACTGCCCCCCCTCGAAGCGATGCAGTTCCGGCGGGCCGGCATAGCCGCGCACATTCCGCTCAAGCCACGCGCGCAGCCGCGTCAGGTCGATGGCGTCGCTCATGCCCCCTCGCGGAACTGCGTGTCCAGATAGTGCCGGAACCCGTGCGCCGTCAGGTCGAGTTGCATCGGCGTCACGGAGACCATCTTGTCCCGCATCGCCTGCAGATCGCTCGCCGGGTCCACCTCGCCCAGCTTGTGCGCGAAGGTGATCCAGTAATACGGCACCTTGCGCCCATCCAGGCGTTTCTCCGGCCGGAAGGAACCCGGCAGCCGCCAGCCTTGCTGCGTCACCCGGATGCCCGCCACATTCTCCGGCGGTACATCGGGAAAATTGACGTTCACGAACGAGCCCGGCATCCAGTCGCAGCGCAACAGCGGCTCCAGCACCCGGCGAAGGAAGGCGCGCGACGTCTCCCAGTGCGGCTCACGCCCGAGGGTGAACACCTGGCTGAACGCGATGGAACGGAACCCCAGCAGCGCCCCTTCCATCGCCGCTGCGGCGGTGCCGGAATAGGTCACGTCCTCGGCCAGATTGGCGCCGCGATTGATGCCTGACAGCACCACGGTCGGCGGCGTCTCGCGCATCACCTCGTGCACGGCGAGCAGCGTGCAGTCGGTCGGCGTGCCCTTCACCGCGAAATGCCGGCTGTCGATCTCGCGGATGCGCAGCGGGTTGGTCAGCGAGAGCGAATGCGAGGCCCCGGATTTCTCCTCATCCGGGGCCACCACCCACACGTCCTCGGTGAATTCGCGTACCAGGTCTTCCAGCAGAATCAGACCGGGCGCGTGAATCCCGTCGTCGTTGACGAGCAGCACGCGATGCTCCGCGAGGCTCGCCGGCGGCGCCAGCCTGGACATTCGTGCTCCCCTCCCCGTCTGCGCGGCAGCTTACGCGATCCAGACCGGCTTGCGCCGCAATTCCGCGATGCCGTCGGCCGGCAGCACGCTCGCCGAACCGCCGGTCAGGCTCTCCGGCCCCTGGTAGCGTTTCATCTCGATGCGGGCGATCTGGTTGCGGTGCACCTCGTCCGGCCCGTCCGCGAGGCGCAGCATCCGCGCCGTGGCATAGGCGTAGGCAAGGCCGTAATCGTCGGTCACGCCGGCACCGCCGAACGCCTGGATCGCCCAGTCGATCACGCGGCAGGCCATGTTCGGCGCCGCCACCTTGATCATGGCGATCTCCGCGCGCGCGGTCTTGTTGCCGTGCTTGTCCATCATGTCGGCGGCCTTCAGCGTCAGCAACCGCGCCTGTTCGATCAGGATGCGGCTTTCCGCGATGCGCTCCTGCGTCACGGTCTGCTCGGCCACCGGCTTGCCGAACGCGATGCGGGTCTGGGCACGGCGGCACATCCGCTCCAGCGCGCGTTCGGCCAGGCCGATCAGGCGCATGCAGTGATGGATGCGCCCCGGCCCGAGCCGCCCCTGTGCGATCTCGAAGCCGCGCCCCTCGCCCAGCAGCATGTTGTCCGCCGGCACACGCACGTTGTCGAACACGACCTCGGCGTGGCCATGCGGCGCATCGTCGAAGCCGAACACCGGCAGCACGCGCTTCACCGTCACGCCGGGATGCGGCAGCGGCACCAGGATCATGGATTGCTGCTTGTGCCGCTCCGGATGGTCCGGGGCCGACTTGCCCATCACGATCATGATGCGGCAGCGCGGATCGAGCGCGCCGGAGGTCCACCATTTGCGCCCGGTGATGACGTATTCGTCGCCTTCGCGGCGGATGCGCGTTTCGATGTTGGTCGCGTCGGAGGACGCAACCTCGATCTCCGTCATCGCGAAGGCCGAGCGGATCTTGCCGTCCAGCAGCGGGGCGAGCCACTGCTTGCGCTGCGCCTCGGTGCCGTAGCGCACCAGCACTTCCATGTTGCCGGTATCGGGCGCGGAGCAGTTGAACGCTTCCGGCGCGAAGGGCGAGCGGCCCATGATCTCGCAAAGCGGCGCGTATTCCAGATTGGTCAGGCCGGCGCCGTGCTCGCTTTCCGGCAGGAACAGGTTCCACAGCCCGGCGGCGCGCGCCTTCTCCTTCAGCGCCTCCATCCCCTGGGTCGGCTGCCAGCGGTCGCCGTCCGCGATCTCGGCGAGGATGGCGGCCTCGTTCGGGTACACATGCTCGGCCATGAAGGCGGCGACGCGCGCCTGCAGGGCGGCGACTTTCGGGGAGTAATCGAAGTCCATCTTGGCGGCCCTCGCGACTGGCGGTTGCTTTTCGAGGAAGATTGTCCGACACAATCGTCCGACTATCCCGCCATGTCAACCAAAGCCTTGTGCGACGCCGCATCCCATGCCCCGGGTCCACCCCCGCCTGTCCCAGTATCGCCACCGGACCAGGACGGGGGACAGATCCAAATCTGCCTTGGGGGGCGGCCCTCAGGGCTCGCCGCTCAGCGGCCGACCCTCGCCTGAAGATGTGGCGGATACCGCTCGCCCCGCACCGTGATCTTGGCAAGTGCCGCGTCGATATCCCGCAGGTCGCCGGGCGTCAGCACCACGGCGGCCGCTCCGATGTTCTCCTCCAGGCGATGCAGCTTGGTCGTGCCGGGGATTGGCACGATCCACGGCTTTTGCGCCAGCAGCCAGGCGAGCGCGACCTGGGCCGAGGTCGCGTGCTTGCGCGCGGCGATCCCGCCCAGCAGATCGACCAGGCCCTGGTTCGCCTTGCGGGCGTCCGGCGAGAAGCGCGGCACGACGTTGCGGAAATCGGTCGTGTCGAACGTCGTCGTCTCGCTGATGGCGCCCGTCAGAAAGCCCTTGCCGAGCGGGCTGAACGGGACAAAGCCGATCCCGAGTTCCTCCAGCGTCGGCAGGATGTCCTGCTCCGGTTCCCGCCACCACAGCGAATACTCGCTCTGCAGGACCGCGACCGGCAGCACCGCGTGGGCGCGCCGGATCGTCTGCGCGCCCGCTTCGGACAGACCAAAGTGCTTGACCTTGCCGGCCTGGACCAACTCCTTCACCGCGCCGGCCACGTCCTCGACCGGCACGTTCGGATCGACACGGTGCTGGTAGAACAGGTCGATGCGGTCGGTTTGCAGCCGCTTGAGCGCCGCGTCCGCCACTTGCTTGATGTGTTCGGGGCGGCTGTCCATGCCGCGCGCCACCTCGCCGTCCGCGAAGCCGAACTTGGTCGCGATCACGACATGCTCGCGGACCGGGGCGAGGGCTTCGCCGAGAAGCTCCTCATTCTTGAAAGGGCCATACGCCTCGGCGGTGTCGAAGAAGGTAACACCGCGCTCGAAGGCGGTCCGGAGCAGCTTGATCGCGTCCCGCGTGTCGGTCGCGGGGCCGTAGCCATAGCTCAGGCCCATGCAGCCCAGGCCGATGGCCGAGACCTCCAGGCCGCCGCGGCCAAGGGTACGTTTTTGCATCGTGGCATTCTTTCAATCGGGAATTATTCAGGGAGCCGCGACTGGTATTGGTCGTCGCTGACCTTTTCCATCCACGTTACGGGAGAGCCATCGAGCTTCTCCTGGATGGCGATATGGCTCATCGCCGAGGTTGCCCTGGCCCCGTGCCAGTGCTTCTCGCCGGGCGCGAACCAGACCACATCGCCCGGCCGGATTTCCTCGATAGGCCCGCCCTCGCGTTGCACCCAGCCGCAGCCGGCGGTGACGATCAGGGTCTGACCGAGCGGATGGGTATGCCATGCCGTTCGCGCCCCCGGCTCGAACGTGACGAGCGCGCCCGCGACACGCGCCGGATCGGGCGGGCTGAACAGCGGGTCGATGCGCACCGTTCCGGTGAAATACTCGGCAGGCCCCGGCCGGGATGGCTGCGATCCACTTCTGACGATGTCCATGGTCTCTCTCCTTCATCGCCGCTGCGGGAATTGGCGTGAGCGTCGGCCGCTCATCTGATCTCGCCGCCGACATGCTATTAGACGCCGAATGCCGCATACGCCTATGAACAGGATTCATGAATGAGCCGGCAGAACGTCAGCGATCTGCTCGCCTTCCTCGCCGTCGCGCGAGAGCGCAGCTTCACCCGCGCCGCGGCGCAACTCGGCGTGTCGCAATCGGCGCTGAGCCACACCGTCCGCGCCCTTGAAGCCCGGCTCGGGCTGAGGCTGCTGACCCGCACCACGCGCAGCGTCGCGCCAACTGAGGCGGGCGAACGGCTGTTGCGCAGCGTGGGGCCACGGTTCGACGAGATCGACGCGGAACTGGCCGCCCTCAGCGCGCTGCGGGACAAGCCGTCCGGCACCATCCGCATCACCACGGGCGAACATGCGGCCGAGGCGATCCTCTGGCCGGTCCTTGCCGGGTTCCTGCCGGACTATCCCGACATCCATGTGGAGATCAGCATCGACTACGGCCTGACCGACATTGTCGCGGAGCGCTACGACGCCGGCATCCGACTGGGCGAGCAGGTGGCCAAGGACATGATCGCCGTGCGCATCGCCCCCGACATGCGCATGGCCGTCGTCGGCGCGCCCTCCTACTTCGCCCGGCACCCGCCGCCGCTGGTGCCGGAGGATCTGACGACCCACGACTGCATCAACCTACGCCTGCCGACCTATGGCGGGCTGTATCCCTGGGAGTTCGAGAAAGCCGGGCGCGAACTGAAAGTGCGGGTCGAGGGGCGGCTGGTGTTCAACACCATCGCCCTGCGACTGAACGCGGCGCTGGCGGGGTTCGGCCTCGCGTATCTGCCCGAAGATCAGGCCAGCGCTGCGCTGGCCGATGGGCGGCTGGTTCGCGTGCTCGCGGACTGGTGCCAGCCGTTCGCCGGCTACCACCTGTATTACCCGAGCCGTCGCCAGCCCACGCCGGCCTTCGCCCTGCTCGTCGATGCGCTGCGCGCGCGCAGCCGCCCCGCAGGTGCGGGCGAGCGGCAGCCGGCGGGGTTGCCGCCTTAGCGGGCGAACACGGTCGAGATCGCGGGCACCGCCGCGACCACGCCCAGCCCGATCGCCAGCGCGGCCATATAGGGCCAGATCCGCCGCATCCCCGCGTCCGGCGCAACGCGGCCGATGGCGCAGGCGGCATAGTAGCCGACGCCGAACGGTGGCGAGAACAGGCCGATGCCCATCGCCAGCACCACCACCATCGCGTAGTGCACCTCGTCCACCCCCATCTGCCGCGCGATCGGGAACAGCAGCGGGCCGAACAGCACGATGGCGGGAATCCCCTCCAGCAGGCTGCCCAGCACCACGAAGGCCACGACCGACAGCGCCAGGAATCCCGCCCGCCCGCCGGGAACATGTGCCATTGCGCCGGCCAGCGCCTGCGACAGCCCGGACTGCGTCAGCACCCAGCCCATCGCGGTGGCCGCGCCGATGATGAACAGGATAGCCCCGGACAGCGACGCGGTCTCGACCAGCATGTTTGTCAGTCGCCGCCAGCCCACCCGCCGCCGCGCAACGACCGCCACGCACGCCGCGTAAGCGATCCCCAGCGTCGAGACTTCGGTGGCCGTCGCGATCCCGCCCACCGTGGCGGCGCGGATCAGCACCGGCAGCACCAGCCCCGGCAGCGCCACCACGAAGGCACGACCCGTCGCCCCCCAGCTCGCGCGCGGCGCCGCGGCGACTTCCTCATCGCCCGCGCGCCACCGCGCCAGCGCCCCCAGCGCCAGGGCCAGCACCAGCGCGGGCAGCAGCCCGCCCGCGAACAGCGCGGAGATCGACACCCCGGTCACGGAGCCGATGGTGATCAGCACCAGCGACGGCGCGATGGTCTCGCTCATCGCCGCCGCGGCCGAGAGCAGCGCGACCAGCTCGCCTTCGGGCACGCCACGCCTGCGCATCTGCGGGAACAGCACCGGCGCGACGGCCGCCATGTCCGCCGCCTTCGCGCCGGAAATGCCGGAGACCAAGTACATCGCCCCCAGCAGAACCCACGCGAGTCCGCCGCGCACATGCCCCACCAGCGCCGCGAGGAAGGCCACCATCGCCTCGGCCATCCCCACCGCCTCGATCACCTGTCCGAGCAAGACGAACATCGGCACCGCGAGCAGGATCAGCGTGCTCATCCCCTCGTCCAGCCGCGAGACCACCACGCTGAGCGGTACGGTCGTCGTGGTGGCAAGGCTCGCCAGCGTCGCCGCGCCGAATGCGAAGCCGATCGGCACGCCCAGCAGCACCGCCGCCCCCAGCAGCAGCCCGAAGAACACCACGAGGTTGCCCAAGGCTAACGCCGTTAGCCATCCGGCGCCGAGATACAGCGCCCCCGCGACCGCCGCGAGCACGAGCGCCGCCAGCGCCGCGTCCGTCAGGCGCGCGCGGGCCAGCCGCAGCAGGGCGGAGAGCAGCATCAGCGCGCAGCCAGCCGGGATCGCCGCCGTGCGGATCGCGCCGGACCACGCCAGCGCCGGCGTCTCGATGTCCATGTCGTCCTGCGCGGCGCCCAGTGCCGGCCACAGGATCAGCGCGAGGAACAGCGCCGCCACGGCGAACGAAAACACCTCGGCCCGCCGCTGCCACGCCGGCGGCAGCCGCGTGGCGATGGCGGTCAGCCGCATGTGCTCCCCGCGCTGCATCGCCACCACGGCCCCGAGCATCGCCAGCCACAGGAACAGGATGGAGGCCAGTTCGTCCGACCAGACCAGCCCGCCGTGGAACCCGAACCGGGCCACCACGCCCGCAAACAGGATCGCCGCCTCCGCCACCACGAGCAGGGCGGCGAGCGCCTCGACCGCGCGGGCGAGCCAGCGTTCGGCGCGCGTCGGGGTCAGGACAGGCTCCCCACCGCGGCTTCCAGCACGCCCCAGGCCGC
>JAKBCB010000079.1 GCA_021808185.1 Pseudomonadota bacterium | reverse complement strand
TCCGGTGTTGTCGCCCTGGCCGACGCCGGCGAAGAACGAGACCATGCGGCCGAAGCGTTCCCGCCCGCGCGTCTGCGCCGCCACGATGCCGGCGAGCGCGCCCGCGCCGGCCTGGCCGAACAATGGTCGCGCCGAAACCATGTTGGTGAAATACAGCGCCGGGATGCCAAGCTCCTTGGCCTTCTGCACCAGCGGCGTGGTACCGACCGCGAGATCGGGCCGCACCTCCAGCATTGCGGCGACATCCTGCTCCAGCGAGGCGCGGTACTGCACATGCGTGCCGCGTGCCACGAGCCATTGGCGATCCGCCTCGCTCCATTCCGTGTGCGGGCACGCGGTGCCGACATAGGGCACCTCGGCACCTGCCTCGATCAGCAAGCGCGCCACAAGCAATTCGGAACCTTCGTAGCCCGAGACGGTGATGCGCGCGGCGATCGGGCTTGCCGCCAGCGCACCCCGGATCGCCGGCAGCGCGCGTGCCTTGGCAGCGTCGATCTTGTCGCTGTCCACACCAGCGGCCTTGCCGATCGCATCCAGCCATGCGGCGGTGCCATCGACACCGACCGGGCCGGAGCCGACGACCTTCCGCCCGGCGGCGACGAACTCCCGCACCGAGGCGGTGTAGAACGGGTGCACCACGCCGGCGACCGCGCAATCGAGCGCGCCATACAGATCGCGCCACTCACGCGTCGGCACCTGCGCGCCCAGGGCCAGCCCCATCGGCTTCAGCAGGGCGGAGATGCCGACCGGATCGGCGGGAAACAATTCGCCGAGCAGCGTCACGGTCGGCTCCGCCGGCAGCGCGGCGCGCGGGCGCGCCACCGGGCCCGCCTCGGCCTCCAGCCTGGCATAACGCAGCATCGCGCCCGCCAGCACGTCCTTCGCTTCCGCATGCGTCGGCACACCGAAGCCGGGCACGTCGATGCCGATGATGCGCACGCCGTCGATCTGGCGCGGCAGCCGGTCGAGCGGCACGCCGGAGGCGGTGGGCACGCACAGATTGATCACCACAACCGCGTCGTAAAGCTCCGGCTTCGCGGTCTCATAGACGGCGTTGCGGATGTCCTCGAACAACTGGCCCTTGACCAGCGTTTCCGAATTGAACGGCACGTACCCCACAGTGCGCCGCGCGCCGTAGAAATGTGAGGTGAAGGTCAGGCCATACACACAGCAGGCAGACCCACACAGGATGGTTGCCGTCCGCCGCATCCGCAGCCCGACGCGCAGGGAGCCGAAGGCGGGGCACATCGATTGTGGCTGGTCATGCGGCCCGCGCGGGTAATCGGCCAGCAGGCGATCCAGCGACTCGCTCTTTCCCGCCGCGCGCGCGGCCGCCTGCATCGTTTCCCGCCCACCATGACAGCCTGAGCCGGTGCCCGCACCGCCATCCATGTCAGACGCCCTCGTACTGGACTTCGAGCGACGGGCGGCTCAGTACCGTCGCCGCACACATATCCTCTGTCGTTGCCGGATCGAGTACGACATTGCGCCCGACGGCATCGCCCTTGAACAGGCCGAGCAGCGCGTCATGCGTCAGCGGCGCGGGCCGGATCGGCGGTGCCTCGGCCACCTGCCGCGCCAGCGTCTCGAACACCGTCGCCCATTGTCCGCCCGGCCGGCCGATAATCTCGTAATTGGCACTCTTGCGCCGGATGTCCTCATGCGCCGGAATGGCCGACAGCACAGGGATGCCGACAGCCGCCGCGAAGGCGTGCGCCTCGCCGGTGCCGTCGTCCTTGTTGATGACCATTCCGGCGACACCTACATTGCCGCCGAGCTTGCGGAAGTAATCCACCGCCGAGCAGACGTTATTCGCCACGTACAGCGATTGCAGATCGTTGGAGCCGACGACGATGACTTTCTGGCACATGTCACGCGCGATCGGCAGCCCGAAGCCGCCGCACACCACATCGCCGAGGAAATCCAGCAGCACGTAGTCGAAGCCCCATTCATGGAAGCCGAGCTTTTCCAGCAGTTCGAACCCGTGGATGATGCCGCGTCCGCCGCAGCCGCGCCCGACCTCCGGCCCGCCCAGCTCCATCGCGAACACGCCATCGCGCTTGAAGCAGACATCGCCGATCTTCACCTGCTCGCCAGCGGCCTTCTTCTTCGATGAAGTCTCGATAATCGTCGGGCAGGACCGGCCGCCGAACAGCAGCGACGTGGTATCGCTTTTCGGGTCGCAGCCAATCAGCAGCACGCGCTTGCCCTGTTGCGCCATCATGTAGCTGAGGTTGGCCAGCGTGAAGCTTTTGCCGATGCCGCCTTTGCCGTAGATCGCGATGATCTGCGTTTCCTTTTTCACCGGGCCGGTTTGCACCGGGTCCGGCTCCTGGGCTGCTTCGCTGCGCAGCGCCGCGGCAAGGCTTGCTTGCGCGCCATTCGGCGCCGGGGTGCGAAGCTGGACCGTCATGCGCAAATCCTCCAATCGAGAATCATCTTCAGGCACGTCGGATCGCTGAACGCGGTGCGATAGGCATCTGGCGCCAGCATCGCGTCCTGCCGATGCGTGATCAGCCCATCGAGCGAGAGCTGCCCGCCCTGCGCCAGATCGCGCACCGTCACCAGATCGGCATCCTGCCACTGCGCGGCGATGCGCATTCGCGCTTCCCGCATGAAGGCGGGGGGGAAGGAAAAGCTGAGGCGTTCGCTATAGAATCCCGCCAGCACGATCTCCCCGCCCGGTGCCAGCCGGCCGACCAGCGTGTCGAGCAGCCCGGCGTCGCCGCTGACATCGTAGATCGCGCGGTAATCGCGTCGCGTGTCCTGCGTGGGGTCGATCACGGTGTAGCCGGTGGCACCTGGCGCGCGGTCGGCGTTGCGCTCCCACACCACCGGCGGCTCGCCGCCATCCAGTACCGCAAGCCGCGCCAGCAGGCGGCCAAGCACGCCGTGGCCGACGATCAGGTCCGGCTTCGCGCCACCGGCAATGGCGTGGCGCGCGGTTGCGGCCAGCGCCAGCAGCACGCCGCGCTCGCCCAGCCCATCGCCGATCGGCAGCACCCGGCTGCCCGCCACCACAAGCCGCGCGGCGGCGCCGCCGAACAGGCCGCGCACATCGCCGAAGCAGCGTGCCCCGGGCACGAACACCTGCGCGCCCTCGCGCACGCCCGAAACTGGGCCTGCCTGCGTGACACGGCCGACCGACTCGTACCCTGGAACCAGCGGATAGCCCATGCCGGGGAAGGGCGGCATCTTGCCGCTCCACAGCAGGCGCTCGGTGCCGGTGCTGATGCCGCTGAAGGCAATATCGACCACGACGTCCGCCGCGCCGGGCGGGGAGAGAGGCAGGCGCCGCAGCGACACGTGCTCCGGTTCCTTCAGCACGACGGCCATTGTGTCCATGCCGGGTTTCCTTCCCCTCGCGGCGCGTCGGCTGGACGCTTTAGCACCGCGACCGTCAGCCTACCCTGACATTGCGGCGTGTCAATGCAAAGTTACACGCGGACTGTCAATCAACCGTGGCAACCAGCAATCCCGTCAGCAGCGGTGTGTGGGTCGGCACCGGCCGGACGCGGGCGAACCCTGCCGTGTGCAGAAAGCCAGTCAGCACCGCCGGCGTGCGTGCCCGGCCACGGCCCATCGCCAGCAGGTACAGGCCGAAATAGGCATCGCCCATTGCTTCGGCACCGCTGGTGCCGGCCATTGGCTCGGCCAGCAGCAACGTGCCGCCCACGGGCAGGGCCGTGCGCGCGGCGCGCAAAATGCCCGCTACCGTCGCATCATCGTGATCGTGGATCACTCGTACCAGCGATGCGATGTCGGCAGCGCGCGGCAGCGGGTCGCGGCGGAAATCGCCGCCGACGGCGCGCGCCCGCCCGCCCAGGCCCGCCGCCGCGAATCGGGCCTCGCCGCGCGCCGCCACCGCCGGCAGGTCGAACAGCGTCGCTTGCAGCGTGGGCGCTCGGGCGGCGGCGGCACACAGAAAACTGCCGTCACCACCGCCGATGTCGAGCAGGTGGCGATGCCGCCGCAGGTCGTAAGCATCGAGAATCTCGTCCGCCACCAGCGGCTGCGAAGCGGCCATCAGCCGCGTGTAGGGGGTGACCTGGTCCGCTGTCAGGCAGGCCGGATAATCGGTCCCGGCATAGGGCCAGTACTGCGCCAGCGCCCCGCCCGGCCGCTCCCCGCGCAGCAGCGCCACCGGGTCGGCGAGATCCGCGTACAGCATGCCGTGATGCAGTACCATTTCGGTGATCGCCGCGTTGTCCACCAGCGCGGCGCCGAGCGGCCCCAGCCCGATCCGCCCGCCGGACCGCCGCGCCAGCAGCCGCAGCGCGACGGATGCGCCCAGCAACCGCGCGGCGCCCTCCGGCGGCAGGCGCAGCCGGGTGGCGAGGTCGGCCTCCGTCAGCGGCCCTTGCGCGAGCAGGTCGAACAGGTTCAGCCGCACGCCGGCCAGTAGCACTTGCGAATAGACGAAGCCCGCGACCAGATCGAACAACGCGCCCGCCCGCCGACGCGCGATCGGGCGGGTCAGCGGAAACGCCGCCGCCCAGCGGCGGAACGCGGGGCTGGCGAGCAGCCTGTCGCGCCATCGCTCCGCGGCGTCGCGCCAGCGCCCCGCCGTGGATGCGCCGGGCAGCGCGGGCGCCTCAGGCGGCGTGGCGCGCAAGCTCCTTCGGCAACAGCCGTCGCGTCTCCGTCAGGATATGCGCGCGCAGGCTGCTGGCGCCGGGGCAGGGCGGCACGGCGGCGACCGCCGACTGCGCGAGGTCTTCGAGCCGGTCGATCGCGCCGTCCAGCCCATACCGCCGCACGGCGCTCGGTCGGTCCAGCGCCTCGTCCCGGCCGACCGGCTTGCCGAGGTCGGTGGCATTGCCGGCGGCGTCGCGGATGTCGTCGGCCACCTGGAACGCCTCGCCCAGCCGCATGCCCAGCAGCCGCCACGGCTCGGCCTCCGCCCCCGCGGCGGCAGCGCCGCTGACGGTCGCGGCGGCGAACAGCGCGCCGGTCTTTTCCCGCTGATACAGCGCAAGGTCCGCGTTTGGCTCGCACTCCCACGCCTGGCCTGCGCAAATGCCGGCGGGCACGCCCACCGCGCGGCTGACCGTCTGCACCAGCGCCCCGAGCCGCTGCGGCGCCAGCGCGGAGCCGGCGGCCAGCGTCTGGAACGCCAGCACGATCAGTGCATCCCCCGCCAGCACCGCCAGCGGCTCGCCGAACGCGCGATGCACGGAGGGTTTGCCCCGCCGCGTGTCCGCATCATCGAAACATGGCAGGTCGTCATGCACCAGCGACGCGCAATGCAGCAGCTCGATGGAGGCGGCGGCGGCATCGGTGATGTCCTCGTCGTCCTCGCCGCACGCGGCGGCGACAGCCAGCGTCAGGCGCGGGCGGATGCGCGCACCGCGCGGGAACACCGCATGGCGCAGGGCTGCCGCGAGCAACGGCGGGCAACCTGGCTGCTCGGCCCGCGCGACGGCGGCGGTCAGCGATCTCTCGATCCTGGTCATCGGATCCATGCGATCCTCCCCCTGAACGCTCACTGTAAGGCGTGATTGTCAAGCACGACTGTCATGGACTATTGACATTCAAGTCAAGGACGAACTGGAGCCGCCGTGGCGCGCACGCCGCATATCGTCGTGGTCGGGGCAGGGGTGGGCGGCCTGGTCGCGGCGTTGGACCTCGCGGCGCGCGGGCTGTCGGTGACGGTGCTGGAGCGCGCGGCGACGCCCGGCGGCAAGCTACGGGAGGTGCGGGCGGGCGGCGCCGCGATCGACGCTGGGCCGACCGTGTTCACCATGCGCTGGGTGTTCGAGGCGATTTTTGCCGAGGCCGGCACCACGCTCGACGCGCATCTGGCGTTACGGCCGGCCGAGATCCTGGCCCGCCACGCTTGGGGTGGCGGCGAGCGGCTGGACCTGTTCGCCGACGCCGCGCGGTCGGAGGCAGCGATCGGCGACTTCGCCGGTGCGGCCGAAGCGCGCGGTTTTCACGACTTCTGCGCGCGCGCGCGGGGCATCTGGCGCACGCTGGAGCCGACCTTCATCCGCGCGCGCCGGCCAACGCCGCTGTCGCTGGTGCGCGCCGCCGGGCTGCGCGGCCTCGGCGATCTGTGGCGCATCGCCCCGTTCACGACCTTGTGGTCGGCCCTCGGCCAGCACTTCGCGGACCCGCGCCTGCGCCAGGTGTTCGGCCGCTATTCCACCTATGCCGGCTCCTCCCCGTTCCTCGCGCCGGCGACGCTGATGCTGATCGCGCATGTCGAGCAGGATGGCGTCTGGCTGGTCGATGGCGGCATGCACCGGATTGCACGTGCGCTGGCCGACGTGCTGGCGGGGCATGGCGGGCGGCTGCGCTATGGCGCGCATGTGGCGGAGATCGAAGCCGCGCGCGGCAACGTCTCCGGCGTGCGGCTCGCCGATGGCGAGTGGATCGCCGCCGATGCCGTGGTGTTCAACGGCGATGCGGGCGCGCTCGGTGCCGGCCTGCTTGGCGGCGCGGTACGTGGTGGCGCGCCCGTCATGGCCCCCGCCGCGCGCTCGCTGTCGGCTGTCACCTGGGCGATGCGTGCGCGCACCTCCGGCTTTCCGCTGTTGCGCCATGGCGTGTTCTTCTCGCGCGACTACGCGGCCGAGTTTTCCGATCTGTTCCGTGCCGGTCGGTTGCCGGGCGCGCCAACGGTTTATGTCTGCGCGCAGGACCGTGATGCCGCCGATGCGCCGCCGCCGGATGGGCCGGAACGCTTGCTGTGCCTTGTGAACGCGCCGCCGACCGGCGATGCGCGCCCCTTCACCGACGCGGAGATCGCGGCATGCGAGACGGAAACCTTTCGGCTGCTGGCGCGGTGCGGCCTGACGCTGGAGCGAACGGCGGAGGCGACGGTACACAACACACCAGCGGACTTCGAAACTCTGTTCCCGGCGACGGGCGGCGCGCTGTATGGCCAGGCGGTGCATGGACCGCTGGCCTCGTTCCGCCGGCCGGGGGCGCGGACGGCGGTCCCCGGCCTTTATCTGGCGGGCGGCAGCACGCATCCGGGGGCGGGGATGCCGATGGCGGCACTCTCCGGCCGCTTGGCGGCGGCGAGTGTGATCGAGGATCTGGCTTCGACCGATCGATTCCGGACGGTGGCTATGCGTGGTGGTATCTCGACGCCCTGAGCGACGACGGCGCGCATGCGCTGACCATCATCGCCTTCGTCGGCAGCGTGTTCTCGCCTTACTACGCTTGGGCGCGGCGGCATGGCGGGGGCAGCGCGGAAAACCATTGCGCGCTGAATGTCGCGCTGTATGGGCCGCGCGCGCGCTGGGCGATGACGGAGCGTGGGCGCGGCGCGCTGGAGCGCACGGCGAGGCACCTGCGCATCGGCCCAAGCACGCTCGGTTGGGACGGCACGGCGCTGCGGCTGTGCTTCGACGAACGCGGCATGCCGCTGCCGCGCCGCGTGCGTGGGGAAGTCCGGCTACTGCCGGTGGCGATGCCAGGCCGCGATTTCGCGCTCGATCCGCACGCCCGCCATGTCTGGTCGCCGCTGGCGCCGATCGCGCGCGTGGAGGTGGCGTTGCGGGACCCGGCACTGCGCTGGTCCGGCGCCGGGTATCTCGACATGAACACCGGCACCGCCCCGCTGGATGCGGACTTTGCCCGCTGGGACTGGAGTTGTGCGCGGCTGCGCGATGGCGCCGCGGTGCTGTACGACGTCTCGCATCGCGGCGGTGGCGATGCGTCGCTTGCGCTGCGCTTCGATCCGCGCGGCGGCTGCGAGGAATTTTCGCCGCCGCCGCGTTCCGATCTTCCGCGCACCGGATGGCGCCTGGCACGCGCGACGCGCGGCGAGGCACGGGTGCGGCGCACCCTGGAGGACACGCCGTTCTACGCCCGCTCGGTGCTGTCGGCGCGATTGCTCGGCGAAGACACGGTTGCGGTGCATGAAAGCTTGTCGTTGGATCGCTTCCGCATGCCACTGGTGCGGGCCATGTTACCGTTCCGCATGCCACGACGCGGCTGATCTCACGTATCCTTGCTCGCCTCCCGCTTGTTAGCGCGGATCATCCGCCGTGTGCGCACCCATTCCCAGACCAGCAGGCCGAGTACCAGCAGTTCGATGATGATCCATTCCCATTTTGCGAACATGGCGGCTGCTCCCCGGGGTGGTGCTATCCTGCGCCATCCCCGTCGGGCCTGTCACGCCAGCGGATCGTGAACACGCAGTCCGACGCGCCGAGCGCCGCGCATTCGGTCTCGATGACGGACGCGCGCGCGTTGATCAGCACACGGAACAGCCGCTCGAACGTCGCCGCATAATAGTCGCAGGCAGGCGCGTCGGCGCGCGCGCCGCGACAGATCGGGCAGCCGGCGATCCCTAGCCGTGTCGGGTGCCCGGCTGTCGCGGAAAAATGTCCCGTGCCGGCGAAGGTCCAGGCGTGGCTGCCAATCGCGCGCAGCAGCAGCCGGCTGGACGGCCCCTGCGGCAGCGCGCGCAGGAGATATTGCGCGGCGAGCGGAATGCGGTTGGCGAGCAGGTAGTCCGCCGTCCGTTCGCCGGCCGCGCGTGCCACCCTGCGCGCGCCCACCGGGCCGAACAGATCGCGCATTGCGCCATGCAACGCCACCACTTCGCACTCGTCCACCATCCGCGTCGGCGGCGCGCCCAGGTAGCCGCCAAGCCCGGCCGCGTGCAACAGGCGCGCGGTGTCCGCCTCGCCGTACAGCGCCCGCGTCGCCTCGGTCGTGCGGGTGATCGCGTTGGGCCCGATCTTACCAACGCCGGCTTCAATCGGCGTCATCGGCCTCCTCCGGCACATGCAGGTGGTTGGGCGCACCGCAGGCCAGAATCGGCCCGGTATCGCCGCGCAACACCCGATCCGGGTGTCCGTCGCCGCGCCCGAACGTGCCG
Source organism: Pseudomonadota bacterium (assembly GCA_021808185.1). Classification (GTDB taxonomy): domain Bacteria; phylum Pseudomonadota; class Alphaproteobacteria; order Acetobacterales; family Acetobacteraceae; genus CAJCJG01. The sequence continues at coordinate 2,192 of JAKBCB010000079.1, read as the reverse complement.
ACATAATCGATGTCGGCGGAAAGGTTCAGCTTTTGCGCTGCGATCTGGTCCTTGCGCAGCACCTTGGTCTCGTCGAAGCCGAGATCAACCCGCGTGGTGACGCCGTTGAACTTCAGCCGCTCCAGATCGTAGAACTTCTTGGTTGCGGTGGTTTTGGCAAATGCCTTCAGGCAGCCGAGCATGTAGCGGCGCTTGAATGTGTCGCGCAGCCACGGATAGGAAAAAAAGGTCTTGCGCATATAGAAGCGAGCATAATTGCGCAGGACACCCTTCAACACCTGCTCGCGCGTCATTCCGTCCGGCTGGATGATCGGGGTCACAAAATTGTATTTTGCATAATCGCGCACTTCCACCTTGTCGCCAAGCTCCTCGAACATCTCGGCAAACGGCCACGGTGTGTACATGTTCCAATTTGCCATGTCCGGCTGCCAATCCAGTGCCAGGCGATAGGTCTCCTCGATGGTCTCCGGCGTTTCGTTCTCCATACCCATGATGAATTGCGCCTCCGCCACCATGCCGGCCTCCTTCAGTAGCCGAATGGCGAGCTTGTTCTGCTCGATCGTGGTCTGCTTGCGGAAGCGGTCGAGGTTCATCTGCGCCGCCGCCTCGGTGCCGAGCGAGACATGCACCAGTCCCGCCTTGCGGAAGAACGGCAAGAGGTCGCGGTCGCGCAGGATGTCGGTAACTCTTGTGTTGATTCCCCAGTGCACTGGCAGGTTGCGGTCGATCAGCTCCTGGCACAGCCGGATGAACTTCTTGCGATGGATGGTCGGCTCCTCGTCGGCGAGAATGAAGAAGCCGACCTTGTGCTCGCGCACCAGCACCTCGACCTCATCGACGAATTTTTTCGGATCACGCACGCGGTATTCGCGCCAGAATTTCCACTGCGAGCAGAACCGGCAGGTGAACGGGCACCCGCGCGCGAAGTTCGGCACTGCAACACGGCAGTTCAGCGGCACGTAGATGTATTTGTCCCATTCCAGAAGCGACCAGTCCGGCGTCAGACCATCGAGATCCTCGATCACCGGTCGTGCCGGCGTCGCCATCACCAAGCCGGATTCATCCAGATAGGCGATGCCGCGGATCTCCCGCCGCCGCGCACGGTCGGTGCCGTCGCGAATCGCCTGCATGAGTTCGACGGCGATCTCTTCCCCCTCGCCGCGCACGATGTAGTCGATCCACGGCGCCTCCCCGAGCACCTGCGCATACATGAACGTCGGGTGGATGCCGCCCAGTACCGTGACCACGCCGGGCACGGCCTCCTTGGCGATTTGCAGTGTGCGCTGCGCCTGATAGATCATTGGCGTGATCGCGGTGGCCAGCACCACATCGGGCCGGCTTTGCGCGATGATGTCGCGCAGCGCATCGTCGCCGATATGGTTTGTCATGGCATCGACGAAGCGGATGTTGTCGAATCCGACCGCCTTTAGCGCGCCGCCGATATAGGCAACCCAGCCAGGCGGCCAGTTACCCGCGATTTCGGCGCCGCCAGCGTGGTAGTTCGGCTGGATCATCATCACGCGCATGGCGGCCCCCGACGTTTGAATGTCATGGAAGCGTGACACATCGAGCGTCATTGAAAATTGACACAGATCAAATGGGCCGGTCACGACGGCCAGCGGGCGACTTCCTCGGCTTGCAGGCGGGCGAACATGGTGATGACGCGCTCCACCCGCGCGTCCCAGCGGGCGACCTCCCGCTCCGGCACGGGGCGGGGCGGCGCCGGCGCGGCGGCTACCGCGTCCAGCAGGAACCGCGCCTCCGGCAGCGAGGGCGCATCTTCGTCAATCCTCGCGGTCAGCGCGTGCACGACGCTTTGCGCCAGCAGGGCCAGCTTACGCCGCCCCGTCACCACCGCGCGGCGGGAGACGCTGTCGTAGCCATGCCGCACCACCTCGCGGCCGATTTCGGAGTAGATCAGGCGCGCTGCGGCGATCCCTGGCCGGCAGCCCGCCGGCAACCGCGCGATACCGCCATCCGCGCGCGCGAACAATGCCGCCGCCTCATCCAGCAATCGCCGCACAACGCGCCCGAGGTCCGGCGAAAACCGCGGCCGCGACAGCCACGTCTCCACGTCGATTCCCTCGGCGCGCAGCCAGGACAGCGGCAGATACAGCCGCCCGGCGCGCGCATCCTCGCCGACATCGCGGGCGATGTTAACAAGTTGCATGGCGATGCCAAGATCGCAGGCA
>JAKBCB010000078.1 GCA_021808185.1 Pseudomonadota bacterium | reverse complement strand
TTCATCGTCATCGAGCCCCCGCCGCCCGGCTCCAATGCCGACGCCTTCATGCGCATCCGCAACCCTGACGGCGGCGAGGCAGGCGCCTGCGGCAATGCCACGCGCTGCGTCGTGCGCCTGCTGCACGAGCAGACCGGCCGGCCGCTCCAGACCATCCAGACCATCTCGGGCCTGCTCCCTTCCGAGGTGCTTGCGGACGGGCGTATTCAGGTGGACATGGGCCCGGCACGTCTGGGCTGGCGGGACGTGCCGCTCGCCGGACCCGCGGACACGCTGCACCTCGATCTGGCCATGGGTCCGGTGCGCGACCCGGCGGCGTGCTCGATGGGCAACCCGCACGCGACGTTCTTCGTCGATGACCTCGCGGCGATCGACATCGCGACACTGGGGCCGGCGCTGGAACACGCGGCCGTGTTCCCCGAGCGCGCCAATATCGGCTTCGCGCACATCCTCGCCCCAGATCGTATCCGCGTGCGCATCTGGGAACGCAGCGCGGGCCTGACCCTCGCCTGCGGCTCCGGCGCCTGCGCCACCCTGGTCAACGCGGCCCGGCGCGGGCTGGCGGGGCGGCGGGCCAGCGTCATCGTCGATGGCGGCGAACTCGAGATCGCATGGCGGGAGGACGGGCACGTGCTGATGACCGGCCCGACGGCGCTCGCGTTCCGTGGCCAGATCGACCTCGCGGCGTATCCGGCATGAGCGTGCAACTGCTCACCTTCGGCTGCCGGCTGAACACGTATGAGAGCGAGGTGATGCGCGGCCACGCCGCGGCCCTTACCGACACCATCATCGTCAACACCTGCGCGGTGACGGCCGAGGCGGAGCGGCAGGCGCGGCAGGCCATCCGCCGCGCACATCGCGAGAACCCGGACGCGAAGATCGTCGTCACCGGCTGTGCCGCGCAGATCGCGCCGGAGTCGTGGGCGGCGCTGCCGGGCGTCTCGCGCGTGCTCGGCAATGTCGAAAAGCTCCAGGCGGACAGCTGGGCGGCAGGCGCCGGCTCGGCCGTGTCGGACATCATGCTGGCCAGGGAGACAGCGGCGCATCTGGTGACGGAGTTCGCGGGCCGCGCGCGCGCCTTCGTGCAGGTCCAGCAAGGCTGCGACCACCGCTGCACATTCTGTGTCATCCCCTTCGGCCGCGGCCCCAACCGCAGCGTGCCTGTCGGCTCGGTCGTCGAGCAGGTGCGGGCGCTGGTCGCCCACGGCTTTCGCGAGGTCGTGCTGACCGGCGTCGATATCGCCAGCTACGGCCCGGATCTGCCGGGCGCGCCGACGCTCGGGCAGATGGTGCGCCGGCTTCTTGCTCTTGTGCCCGAACTTCCCCGGTTGCGGCTCTCATCCCTCGACCCGGCCGCGATCGACGCGGATTTGTGGCGGCTGATCGGTTCCGAAGAGAGGCTCCTGCCGCATCTGCACCTGTCGGTGCAGGCCGGGGCCGACCTGATCCTCAAGCGGATGCGCCGGCGGCATCTGCGCGCGGATGCGCTCGCCGTTATCGCGCGCGCCCGCGCGGTGCGTCCCGGCATCGCCATTGGCGCGGACCTTATTGCCGGCTTCCCGACCGAGACGGATGACTTGTTCGCGCAAACCCTGGCGTTCGTGCGCGAGGCAGAAATTCCGTTCGTGCATGTGTTTCCCTACAGCGAACGCCCCGGCGCGCCCGCCGCGCGCATGCCCGCCGTCCCGGTGCCGGTGCGACGCGATCGCGCCGCCCAGTTGCGCGCCGCCGGGGCTGAGAATGCGCGACATTTCTTCGCCGCCCAGATCGGGCGCGAGGTGTCCGTTCTGGCCGAGACCGATGCCACCGGCCACACTGAACATTTTGTCCCCGTCCGCATCGCGGCGGCGGCGGGCACGCTGCTGCGCGCGCGCGTCATCAGCGCGAACGATGATGGCTTGCTGGCGGAGGCGGCCTGATGGCACTCGGCTTTCTCTCCCGGCTGAAGCAGGGGCTGGCGCGCAGCACCGCGAAGATTTCCGAGTCGATCGGCGCGGTCTTCGTCAAGCGCAAGCTCGACGACGAGGCGTTGCAGGATCTGGAGGATCTGCTGGTCGCGGGCGACCTCGGCACCGCCGTGGCCGCCCGAATCATCGCCGAGTTCCGCCGTACCCGCTTCGGCCGCGAAGTGACCGACGACGAGGTCAAGCACGCGCTCGCCGACGAGATCGCGAAGATTCTTGCCCCCGTCGCGATCCCGTTCGAGTTGAACCGGGCGCTGAAGCCGCATGTGGTGCTGATGGTGGGCGTCAACGGGACCGGCAAGACCACCACCATCGGCAAGATGGCGCAGCAATACCGCGAGCAGGGCATTCGTGCGATGCTGGTCGCGGGCGACACGTTCCGCGCCGCCGCCGTCGAACAGCTCCAGATTTGGGGCAACCGTACCGGCGCCCCGGTGATCTGCGGCCCCGCCAACACGGACTCGGCGGGCCTCGCGTTCGACGCGCTCGCGCGCGCGCAGGCCGAGGCGGCGGACGTGCTGCTGATCGACACTGCCGGGCGGCTGCACAACAAGACCGCACTGATGGAAGAACTGCAAAAGATCATCCGCGTGATCCGCAAGAAGGACCCGTCGGCGCCGCATTCGGTGCTGCTGGTGCTGGATGCCACCACGGGCCAGAACGCGCTGCAACAAGTGGATGTGTTCAAGGACATGGTCGATGTCAGCGGCCTCGTCGTGACCAAGCTCGACGGCAGCGCGCGCGGCGGCATCGTGGTGGCGTTGGCCGAGGAATTCAAACTGCCGGTGCATTTCGTCGGTGTCGGCGAGCAGGCGGGCGATCTGCGGCCATTCGATCCGGTGGAGTACGCGCGCGGGCTGGTCGGGCTGTAGGCGCTACCGCACGCCGCACCAGCCCAACGTGGCCGCCGCCAAGGTCTGTGTCACGGCCTTGAGCGAATCCAGGTCCACATATTCGTCCGGCCCGTGGAAGCCGTCGCCGCCGGGGCCATAGATCACGCCCGGAATCCCTACGCCCGCGTAGTGGGCGGCGTCGCACACCGCCGTAAAGCCCCGGATCTCGGTGTCCTCGCCCCGCGCCGCGCGCGCATCCATAATGGCACGCACGAGACCGTGCCCCAGCGGCGTGTTCAGCGGCGGGAAGTGCAGGCCGTACAGATCCCATTGCACCGACGGCGGATGTTCGCGCAGCCAACTGTCCTGTTGCGCGAAGGCGTGCACGAACGCCGCGAATTCGCGGCGAATGTCCGCCGATGTCTCATTCGGAAGGAACTTGAGGTCGAAATCGATCACCGCGACATCGGGGATGATCGCGGGGTTGCTCAATAATTGCGGCAGCCCGTTCGCGCCGAGGCCGGCGCCGCACACCATCACGCCCGGATGAATGGTGTTCACGCCCGGCGGCAGCAGCGGATGCGCACGCTTGCGCGTGGTCCAGTCGCGCTCCAGTTGCTGCACGGCGGCGACGAAGCGCACCGCGATCTCCAGCGCGTTCACGCCTGGCTCCAACCGCTCCGCCGTGTCGGCTTGCGGAAAGATCTCGTTGTACCGCCATGCGGAATGCGCGTTGCGACCACGGATCGTCACCCGCACCCACTCAAGCCCGCCCTCTGCCGGCATCAGCGCCTGCCATGACGGCTCGGTCACGATCACGCCGGCCGCGCGTCGTCCACGCTCGATGATGTCGCGCGCGCCGAAGCCGCCGGCTTCCTCATCGACGACGGCGTGGATCTCCAACCGCCCCCGCAACGCCACACCCGCGCGCTTGATCGCGCGTGCGACCGCGACATTGGCGGCGAGACCGGATTTCATGTCGAGCGCGCCCCGGCCGTACAGCCGCCGACCACGGATTTCGCCGCCGAATGGATCGACACTCCATTTCTTGCGGTCGCCGACCGGCACCACATCGACATGGCCGCACAGGATCAGGCTGCGCGCGTCGTCGCCGGGCATGGTGCCGATCAGGTTTGGCTGGCCGGGAAACACGTCGTAGCTCTCGGTGCGCATCCCGAACCCGTCCAGCACCATGCGCAGATAGTGTTGCAGGTCGGCTTCGTGATTCAGCGCGATGCTGGCTTCGAATTTCGGGTTGACGGTGGGGATGCGGACAAGCTGTTGCGTAAGGTCGAGCAGGAACGCTTCCTCGCGCTCCAACTCGGCCCGGACCGCCGCGACCGCTTCCGCCGTCACCGCCATTCCCTACCGTTCCCGCACGGTCACCACGTCGGCCGCGATGGCGGCGAGCACGCCGGCAAGACGCTCGCCCCACGCCTCCTGCCCGTCCGCGTGCCCGATCAGATCCTGCCGCACCTCGATCAACGCGGTCGGAATACCGCGCGCATCGCCCTGGTGCGGCACCGTGTAGTCGCCTTCCTCGGTGACGCGATAAGGCTCGTTGTCGCCCACGACCAGGGCGGGATCGCTCGCCCGCAAGCCCGCGATCATCGCGCGGCCCAGATTGTGTGCCCGCCCATACAGCATCCCCGCGTGCCAGATGCGCGAAACGCCGAGATAGACCGGGGTGAAACTGTGCATGCCGATGAGCAGCGTGGGCTGCCCCGCGCGCAGCCGCGCGTCGAGCAGCGTGGCGACGCGCTCGCGGAACGGCGCGAAGAACAGTGCGTCGCGTCGCGCCCGCTCCGCCGCGTCGATGCCGATATTGCCCGGAATGGCGGTGTCCTCGCTCCGCTCCGGAATGCTGCTCGGTGCCGCCAGCGGCCGGTTGCAGTCGATCAGGAGCCGGGAATAGCCGGAATGCACCAGCACCGCGTCGAGCCGCCGCGACAGATGCCGCGCAACCGGGAGGGCGCCGATGTCGTAGGCGATGTGCCGCGCCAGATCGGCCTCCGCCAGACCCAGCCGCGCATAGCGCGGCGGGATATGGTTGGACGCATGTTCGCACAGCAGCACAACCGGCGAGGCACCGGCCTCGTTGATGACAGTGGCGGCGGGCGGGTCGGTCTCGGTCACGCGCGGCTCCCTCAATATACGGCGGCGTAGCGGCGGCAGAGTTCCTCGGCCGACATCCCGGCGGCGAGCGCGACCTCCTGCCGCTTCACGGCAAAGAACGTCTCCAGCAGTTTCGGCGGGAACCAGCCACACACTTCGTCGTCCGCTTCCAGCGCGGCCAGCGCCGCGGCCAGCGTCTTCGGCAGGCGTGTGGCTCCAAGCTGGGCGCGTTCGTCCTCGGTCAGCGCCGCCGGATCGGTGTTCACCAGCGGCGGCGGCGGCACATGGTCGCGCAGGCCCGCGAGTCCGGCGCGGATCAGCGCGCCCAAGACCAGATACGGGTTGGCCGTCGCATCCGCCGGACGATATTCCAGATTATACCCGCGCGCGGGGTCGCCGGCGGCGGCCGGCAGCGCGCAGATGCGCAACGCCGCCTCGCGGTTGCGGTCACCCAGGCAAGCGTAGGCGGCGCTCCAATGCCCCGGCACGAGCCGCAGGTAGGAGACCGGCGAGGGCGCCGTGATCGCGCACAGCGCCGACAAATGCCGCACGATGCCAGCCGCGAACGCCCCCATGGTCTCGGAGAGCCCGCCCGGCCGCAGCGGATCGTAGCTGACGGCGTTGCCCGCCGCGTCGCGCAGGCTGAAATGGATGTGCACGCCGTTGCCGACGCCCTCCGGCGAGAGCTTTGGGCAGAAGCTGACGGCGTAGCCAAATGCATCGGCCAGTTCGCGCGTGAGTTCGCGCGTAATCACCGCGCGGTCAGCGACGGCAAGGCCGCGCGCCGGGGCCGCCGAGACCTCGTACTGATGCGCGCCGTATTCCGCCAGCATGGTCTCCGGCTCCACATGCGCCACGCGCAGCGCCGAATACAGCGTGCTCAGGAATGGCTCGCGCCGCCGGTGCGCCAGCATGGAGAACGCGGGGGCGGCCCGCACCGTCCCGTCGGTCAGGGTGAACTCGTGCTCGAACGTCGCGATCAGCCGCAACCCGGCTTCCGACAAGGCCGCGAGCGCCCGGCGCAGGAAATCGCGCGGGCAGCAGGGCCATGGCGTGCCGTCGAGTTCGACGATATCGGCGATGTTGAACTGCAACGGCGGGCGGCCCGGGATCTCCTCGATCATGACGGCCGCGGCCACGTCCGGCTTCAGCCGTAGATCGCCGGTCGATCCCCACGGATTGGGCGTGGCGATGGCGTCGAACGGGTCGAGCGCGAGATTGGCCGGCACCCAGCCGACGCCCTGGGTCTGCCAGACCGAGGAATCATCGGCCGCCATGCTGCGGCCCCGGGTGATGGCGACGAGATCGGTGGTGACGATCTGGACGAGCGAGGCAGCCGTCGCGGTGCCGTTCATGCGATCTCCCGTGGGGCGAGGCGGCGCAGCCGCGCAAGCACCGTCCTGGTGTCGGCGGTCCAGCAATAGCCGCCGAATGCGGCCAGCGCCGCCGCGTGCCGCGCCTCGGTATAGGTGGCGCAGGCATCGTGCACGCAGGTCACCAGATAGCCCCGATCCGCGCCGTCGCGCACCGCCATATCGACGCACTGGTCGGTGACGATGCCGGCCACGATCAGGAAGCGCGCGCCGAGGTTGCGCAGCAGGTAGTCGAGGTTGGTGGAATTGAACACGCCCGACGAGGTTTTCGGCAGCACGATCTCGTCCGGCGCGGGCGCCAGCGGCGCGATGATATCCCCCTCCGGCGCGTCCGGCGGCACATGGATGTCGGACAGCTTGTGATCGAGCGAGCGGTCCCGGCCGTCGCCGGTGGCGCTGCGGATGATCGTGTGGATCACGTCGATCCGCGCCGCCCGCGCGGCCGCCAGCAGCCTGGCGGCATTGGGCACGACGACGGTGTCGAGCCGCGCCTGGAACGCCCCGGACGTGCCGGGCGGGCGATGCGTGTCCAGTCCCGGCTCGATCCAGACGCGCTGCATGTCCACCAGCAGCAATGCTGTTGCCCCCGGCTCGTACTCGCTGTCGCGTCGGGAGCCGTGCCATTCAATGACGCGCGCGGCCATGCCCGGCCCCCTCAGTTTATCGCTAGGCGTTGCAGCAGCGCGAGGCAGGCGGTGAGCTGCGCGATCTCGATCCATTCGTCCGGCGTGTGCGCCTGCGCGATGTCGCCCGGCCCGCAGATCACGCTCGGGATGCCGGCCGCCTGGAAGACCCCGGCCTCCGACGCATAGGCGACGGTGCCGACGCTGTTGGCCCCCGTCAGCGATTTCGCCAGCGTCTCCGCGGCACAGCCAGGTTGCGGCAGCAGCGGCCCGACATCGAAGACCGTCTCCGTCACCACGAACGCGCCCGCATGGCGCTCGCGCATCGCGGGCAGGACGCGCGCTTCGACGAAGGCGTGCAGATCGGCCAGCACGGTCTCGACGATCCCGGGCCGGGTCGCGCGGATGTCCCATTCGATGCGGCAGTCCCCCGGGATCGCGTTGCGCGCAGTGCCACCCTGGATCACTCCGGCGCTGATCGTGCTGCACGGCGGTTCGAACACGCCCACGCTGTCCGGTGCCCCCGCCAGTGCCGCGCCACGCTCGCGCAGCCAGGCGAGGATGTCCGCCGCGTGGAAAATCGCGTTCACCCCGCGATCCGGACGCGAGGAATGGCCGGAAAGCCCGCCCACGCGCGTCAGCAGCCCGGTGCTGCCCTTATGTCCATTGACGATGCCGAGAAGGCTGGGCTCGCCGATCAACGCCGCCGCCGGGCGCAGGCCGATGGCCTGCATGTGCGCGACGATGCCGTGTACGCCGAAACAGCCCACCTCCTCGTCGTACGAAATTGCCAGGTGCACGGGTGCGCGCAGCCCCGCGCGTTGCAGTAGCGGTGCCACCGCCAGCATGCAGGCGACATAGCCCTTCATGTCCGTCGTGCCCCGGCCGTACACGCGCCCGCCCACCCGCGTCAGGGTGAACGGGTCGTGCGTCCAGGTCTGGCCATCGACGGGCACCACGTCGGTATGCCCGCTCAGCACGATACCCGGCCGGTCGGGCGGCCCGATGGTGGCGAAGATATTGGCCTTGGTGCCGTCGGGGCTCGGCAGCACGACATGGGCGATGTCGTGGTCGGTCAGATAGGCGCGCACATAGTCGATCAGCACGAGATTGGAGTTGCGGCTGACGGTGTCGAACCCGACCAGCCGGTCGAGGATGGCAAGCGCGCTGGCGGTCAGATCGGTCACAGTACCTCGGTCAGAAAGCGTGCGAACAACGGGTCGAAGATGCCAGGCGCCTCCCAGAACGGCGCGTGGCCGATGCCGGGCAGGATGTGCACCTTGCCGTCCCACAGATTGGCGAAGCGGATGGATTGCAGATAGGCGTTGTTCACGAACGGCTCATCGCCGCCGGAAATCACCGCGAGCGGGCGATTCAGCGTCCGCACCAGCCGCAACTCGTCCACACCCCAGCCGGCAACCGCGCCGCCGATCATGTTTTCGCGTGCGCGGCCGTCGGTGCGCTTGACCGCGTCCAGCAGGAACGGCTCGTAGGGGGCGTTGAGGCCGGCGGTGTTGCGGGCATAGGCGAGTGCGTCCTCCTCGCTGAACGCGGCTTGCCCGGCCAGCCCCATGTGTTCGGACGGCAGGAATCCCTCGCCCAGGCCCTCCGGCGTCAGCGGCACCGGCGGCGTGCCGGTGATGAGCAGCCCGGCCATGCCTGCGTGCCGGGTGAACATCTCCAGCCCGATATGCCCGCCCAGCGACCAGCCGAGCACGGCGAAGCGGGCGATGCCGAGGATATCCAGCACCTCCACCGCCATGTCGGCGTAGCCCGGCATCCCATAGGTCCGGCGCGGGTTGCGCGCGTCGGAGGATCGGCCGTGGCCCGGCAGGTCGATGGCGATCAGCCGCCAGCGCCGGCCGATAGGCCCCTCAAGCTGGTTGCGGAAGATCTCCTTGCAGGAGGAGTTGCCATGGATCAGCAGCACCGGCGGTCCGCTGCCGCCGCTCTCGCTGATGGCAATGCTGGCATGGCTGGTGGGCAGGACATAGCTGGTCACCGGCATGAGTGCGTCCCTCGCGCTCGAACGCCACAGAGTGGAGCTTGCCGGCGCGACGGTCTAGCCTCCCGCTCGGGTACGATATGGCTCGCATTTGCACCAATGCCCCGGGGAGAGAGCGTGTGACGAACTGGTCCAGCCACTACGCGAGACGCGCGGCGCGCATGGAGTCGGCCGAGGTGCGCGACCTTCTGGCTGTGTTCGCCCGCAAGGACATCACCTCGTTCGCCGGCGGCATCCCGGACCCGTCATTGTTCCCGACCGAGGCCATCGCCGCCGCGTATGCCGCCGTGCTGGCCGATCCGAAGCGGGCGGCGGCGGCGCTGCAATACTCGGTGCCGGAGGGACATCCGTCCCTGCGCCGCTGGCTCGCCGCCGACATGACGGCGCGTGGCACGCCCTGCGCGCCGGAAAACGTGCTGGTGACCAACGGCTCCCAGCAGGCGCTGGATACCATCGGAAAGCTGTTCATCTCCGAGCGCGAGACAGTGCTGGTCAGCGCCCCCACCTTCCTCGGCGCGGTCCAGGCGTTCAACGCCTATGAGCCGAGGTTCGATGAACTCCCCGGCCCGGAGAGCAACCGCACCCCGGACAGTTTCCGTGGCCCAGGCGGCGCCCGGCCGAAATTCGGCTACGTGATGCCGGAATTCGAGAACCCGACCGGCCGCACCCTGACGCGGGCCGAACGCCTGCGGCTGCTCGACTTCGCCGAGACGCTCGATATCCCGCTGGTCGAGGATTCGCCGTACGAGACGCTGCGCTATTCGGGTCAGGCGGTGCCGCTGCTGCTCACCCTCGCGGCCGCGCGCGCCGGTGGCATCGATGCCTGCCGCGTGCTGCATTGTGGCACCTTCAGCAAATCCATCGTCCCCGGCCTGCGCGTCGGCTGGGTCATCGGACCGCGCGCGGTGATCGAGCGGCTGATGCTGGCCAAGCAGGCGGCCGACATTCAGACATCGACCATCAACCAGATGGTGCTGGCCGACATCGCCGGCGCCATGGTGCCAGCCCAGGCGGAAAAAGTCCGCCCGATCTACCGCGCCCGCCGCGACGCCATGCTGGCCGCGCTGCGCGCGCACATGCCGCCGGGCGTCACCTGGACCGAGCCGGAAGGCGGCTTCTTCATCTGGGTGGCGCTGCCCGACCATATCGACACGTCGGCACTGCTCAAGCGCGCCGTGGACGAAGCTCGCGTCGCCTACGTCCCGGGCAGCGCGTTCTTCGCCGGTGGCGGCGGGCGGAACATGCTGCGGCTGAGTTTCTCCGTCACCAACGAGACGGAGATCGCCGAAGGTATGTCCCGGCTGGCGGCGCTCATCCGGACTGAATAGGGCGGGCTACGGGCCCGCCAACACCCCGGCCAACAGCGGCACCAGGATGGCGGTGATGATGCCGTTCAACCCGATGGCCAGACCGCCGAAGGCTCCAGCGGTTTCGGACAGCAGCAGCATCCGCGCCGTCGCCAGCCCATGCCCGGCCGTGCCCGCCGCCAGCCCCTGCGCCCGCCAATCCTTCACCCGGACCAGTTTCATCACCGGCCCGATCAGCACGCCCGCCGTCAATCCGGTGATGAGAACGAAAATCGCCGCGAGCGACGGATTGCCGCCGATCTGCTCGGCCACGCCCATCGCGATCGGCGTGGTCACGCTTTTCGGCGCGAGAGACAGCACAATTTCGCGAGGCGCGCCCAGCAGCCGGGCGAGCAACATGGCGCTGGCCGCCGCGACCACCGAGCCCGCGATGATCGCGGGCACGATGGCGTGGGCCGAGCGGCGAATGCGGGCAAGGTTAGCGTACATCGGCAGCGCCAGCGCCACCGTTGCCGGGCCAAGCAGGAAATGGACGTACTGCGCGCCCTGGAAATACGCCGAATACGGCGTCCCCGTCGCCAGCAGCAGGCAGGACAGCACGACAATGGCGATCAGCACCGGGTTCGCCAGCGCATGGCCCCGGGCCAGCCGCGCGACTTCCATGGCCCCGCGAAACACCAGCAGCGTCGCCGCCAGCCCCAGCAGCGGCGTGGTCTCCAGGTACACCCAAAGATGGAACAGCTTTTCCATTACCGCTCCTCCTCCGTCCCCGCGAGGCGCTGCATGACCCAGCCGGCGACCGCGAGACCCAAGACCGTGGACACCAGGATCGCGACCGCGACGGTCAGCCAGTTCCGACCCAGCACATCAAGCTGCGTCACCACGCCGACGCCCGCCGGCACGAACAGCAGGCCGAGATTGCCGAGCAGCCCGGTCGCCGTCGCCTTCAGCGCCTCGCTCGGCCCGCCGCGCCCCAGGCGCTCGCGCAGCATCAGGCCG